>JAYEJK010000459.1:0-23501 GCA_034660535.1 Thermodesulfobacteriota bacterium
TTATTTCTTTCCAGACCCTTAATATGAATTAATGAAAAAAGCAACACAAACTATACATGGCTAACAATGCCCTTATTTTTTCCGCTTTTCTCCAATGATGTCATAGTACCTCTCCATCTGTCCATATTTCTCAAAGTATTTCCGGACTTCCTGTAAATCTATTCCCGGCAGACTGAGCAACTCTTTTATATCGGCCATCTCTTTTAAGGAGAACTGTGAACGATTGCCCGATTTATAATGAGCCCATGACTCTTTCCGAAAGTCATTATATCTCCCGGATTAAATTTCCCGGAAAGATAGGTCTTTTTGAAATCCGGTTTTTCGAGCAGGCAGAGTATAAAACTCATATGTCCTGAATAGCCGGTATCATCAAGGTCCTGGAGCCTTCTTATGGTTTCGTTCGCTATGGTAAACGCCTGGCGGTGAACGATCGGCTGCTGCCTCGGGTTGCAGGTTTCTATGGAATAGATCCTGCGGCAACTGAAAGGACGGATATCATAGATCAGACACGAATTATCCTCTTTGAGGAACGCGCATCTTGCAAGACCACCGCGTTCACGTTCCGCCCTGTTTTCTAAGAGCCTCTTTCTGATCTCCTTTTTTACTCTCTTGCCGAAAGCGCTGACCACCTTTTGTATTACGACACCTTCAAGTGTGATGATATCTACGTTGCCGACATGAATACAACAATCAGCACAGCCGATCTTGCAAGCAGCGGATTTCTTGAATTCAGACACCTCTTCTTCAAAAGCGGCATATATTTCTGCAAGCGCCTTTGTTTTTTCGGCAATGTTCATGATATTGGTCGTGGACACGACCTATTCAGTATTTTTTTCGTTCCTGCTGGCTGATGAATTCGGTAATACGTATGCCCAGATGGTCGTCCACAACAACGACCTCGCCCAAGGCAAACAAAGTATTATTGACGAATAATTTCGAAGTGCCGCCTGCTACCGTTTCAAGTTCAATCGTTGAACCTTCTCTCATATGCAGGACGTCGCTGATAGTCAGTTTGGCGTTGCCGAGCTGCGCTTTGATATTCATTGGAATATCCAGAAAAAAGTCCAGGCTCTGATTCTCGGACTGCCGGGATTCATCCAGGGGCATATCGGTAAAATCAACTGATTCGGGCTCGGAGGATACGCTGTTGTCGTCCGTCTGGTCTGAGTCGTGGTCGACATCCGGTAAAGGTGTTTTTTCAGCCATTTTTATATCTATTGTTGATATTGGTCAGTTATTGGAAGTCGGCTTCCTGATTTATATAGTATAGGAATTTTCATTTTTTAGTGCCTTAGTGGTAATTTTCTTGTTTTTTGTGGCAGAAAAACTCTGAAGTTATATGTGACGCCCGCGGTGCCACATGTTTTAAGGCACTTATACCCCTCAGGGGGGTACTGAACAGAGTCCAGGACCTTTTAAAATTTCCAGTTTATCTGGGTTAGTTGTTAATGGTGCATGGAATGCACCCTGCCGGGCTCATCCACATTCATCATTCATCACTCATCATTCATCATTGTATTGCCCCCCTAAATCGGAAGCCTGATTTTAATGGTTGTGCCCTTTCCTTCTTCGCTTTCCACCTGGATTGCGCCCTTGTGGCTCTTGACGGCCCTGTCTGCAAATGTAAGTCCTAATCCGGGACCATATATCTTGGAAGAAAAAAACGGATCAAAGATATTTTTGATCTTGTCCCGTGGCATGCCTCTGCCTGAATCGGTTATTTTTATCTCAAGATTTTTTTCGTTTTCCCTGGCTGTTACGATCTCAATGAACCCGGCATTATTCTGAATCGATTCAGACGCGTTGTTGATAATATTAAAAATAGTCTTCTCAATATTTGACCTGTCAACATGAAGGAGGATCGGATCTTCCAAAAGGTCTGTCTTAACCTTGATGTTTTTTTCTTTAAGCACATCATCGTGGAGATGAAGCGTATCGAGGATTATCTCATTTATATTGCACGGTTCAACGTAAGAAAGGTCGGCATCCTTCAGTACCACAAGATGTTCAACCATTCTTTCCAGAACTTCCACGTTCCGGAGTATGATATCCATGTATTTCTTCTCCCTGCTGTCGTCCGGGAGTTTTTTCAGGACCCGTCTCGCAAAACCGCCGATCGAGACAAGGGGATTTCGTATCTCGTGAGCAATCTCATCAGTTACATATTCGAGGGCCTCGACTTTTTTTTCCTCAGCATGTTTTTCCCCTTCCTTCTTCTTGGCAAGGATTGATTTGGCCCTTGCAACAATTTCCATGAACTCGAAGGGCTTGACAATATAATCGTCAGCGCCTGCTTCAAGGCCGGTTACAGTGTCTGATGTTTCGCTTTTTGACGTGAGCATTATTACAGGGATATGTTTTGTTCTTTTGTACGCTTTAAGCCTCCGGCACACCTCAAAGCCGTCCAGTCCGGGCATCATTATATCTAGAAAAATCAGGCTGGGTTGAAACTCTTCAACCTTGACGAGACATTCTTCACCGTCAAACGCCTCTGCCGTCTCATATCCTACAGAGCCGAGTCTTTTTTTAAGAAGCTCAACTATGACCGGATTATCATCAACAATGAGAATTTTGTCCTTGTTATTCATTCCTTACTACCATACCGGGCAATCTCATTAAAACAGCAATAGAAGTAGTTAGTGATTAGCTGTTAGCTTGCGGTTTTCATATTGATTTCTTGTAATCGTTCACAGGCCCTCCATCTGAACGCGATCAGCCCGGCTCACATATTACTTACTCAACTTTCTGAGTTGCGTAACACTCTGATTTTACGGATAATTGACCACAAATTTTATTTTACTGCCACTTGGCATAGCCAAAACTAAAGTTAAAACCAACCCCGTAATTTTCGGGGTTGGTTTTAATTTCGGCCACAAGTCTTTCATTGGGCAAAGGTGGGCACAGCCCACCCTACAAAAAATACATATTTCCACCATGTTATTCTTAGTTCTCTTGTAGGGTGGGCTATGCCCACCGTTATAATGGCCGAAGTTAAAACCAACCCCTAATTTTCATAAGTGCAGTCAATAATTCCATGGGTGGAAAGGTTAAGCAAATTGCGCAAATACCGTAGGTTAAGTCAAGTCAGAAAGTTGCGTTACTTATATAGTGAGCCGAACTGCTAGCGCCCATATGGAGCGCCTGAGAACGATTACATTCTTAAGGAGTCTGCAAAATATGGGGCACCTCTGAACGGTTACGATTTCTTTAAGCTAAAAGCTACTCACTAACAGGTTTTATAACTATTACCGCGGCTTTTCGGTTATCCATGTATTTTGCCGCAAGCTCTGAAATGTCCATGACTGTGACGGCTGCGTAGTCATCCCTGATGGTCCTGCTCCAGTCAAGCTGTACAAGGTGTCTTTTCGAATGGTTCATAACGGTGCTGAGCCAGTACCGGTTTGTCCGCATCATGTCCTTAATGCTTGTTCGAACCGGGTCAAGTGAGCGCTTCAGCTCATCCTCCGTGATTCCGTTTGCCGCCAGGTCGGATGAAATCCTCTTTGTTTCATTGATCATATTTTCCGTCATCTTCGGGTCGATGACAAGCACGGACTTAAACAGCCCGTAACCATCATAGGTCCTGCTTGGGTCGTTGTAGGCATATGGAGAATAGGCTGCGCCCAGTTTTTCCCGGATTTCGTTTCTCATCCGTTCCGTAAAAACGTGCCCTAATACGGAAAGGCGGCGGGTTCGCGAAATATCCCAGAAATCCTCCGTGGGCCAAGCGACCACAATCATGACTTTGTCAATCGTTGTCTCAACGTCAATAAAAAGCTCCTTGCCGGCTGGAAAGTCTATCCGCTCTTTTACATCTTCCGGTTTTGTCCCGCAAGGAAGTGAACCGAAATATTTGCCGGCAAGGTCGACCACGGTTTCCGGATCAAAATCCCCGGTGATCGAGAGTTCAAAACACGCCTTTTTGAGTTCAGGCTCAATCCAGTTTCCGATCTGTCCGAGAGTCAATTTTGCAAATTCCTCATAAGGAGGCAGGCCGAAACGGCTGTCACCTCCTGCAAGGAAATTTTTCCCGTAGAGTTCCATGGCGCCATCAATAGAATGGCTGAACCCCTCATACATCTGGGTAAATTGCTGCATGGTCAGATGAAACGCGTCTTTGCGGAATCCAGGGTCAACCACATGTGCGTAAAGGAGCTGAAAAAGCAGCGGAAGCTCCTTTGAAACCGTGCCTCCGAAAAAGCTGAAGCTGTCTTCGTTGATGTGAAACCGGGCAAAGGTGTTTTTACCGGCAAGGGCCCTATCGAGTTCATCTCTGTCAAGATTCCCCAACCCGCTCTGATTCACTACCGATTCAGCCAGCATTGCAAGACCCGGCGCCGGTTCCTGCTTTCTGCCTTTGCCGAAACTTAAGGTACATATGACCTCGTTTTCTTTAAAATCGCTCTTTTTAAGGTTTAGGCGGACGCCATTTGAAAAATCGACCTGCTCGATCTCTAAATCGGTTATTTTTCTACGGTCAAGAATCCGGCCCGGTTGGGCCGGGTCGTCAAGATACGGAAAGTTTACTTTCCTCTCCTTTTCACATCTTTTCACTTCTTTTTCAAGCGACGCGTTATAAATCTCGAGAATTACATCCTCAGGTTTCTTGTCAGGTCTTTTAATTTCCGCGTTTCCAGTAACCGGAATAAGTCTATGACCGTGGTCCCAGGTTTTTTTAAAGGCATGGTTGACCCGGTCCAGTGTGAGTGATTTGACAAAGGACCTATACAGGTCTTTTTCCTGGTCAGGTGATTGAAAGACCTTGTCATCGGTCAGATTGTCAATGATCGTTCCGGCGAGTTCCCTGCTGTCCCGGGTATTTTTTTCTAAAACCGCGGAATCAAGGCCGGCGATAATCTCTTTTTTAACGCGGTCAAGTTCAGTCTCGGCAAATCCGTACATAATGGCCTGCCGCATGGTGTACGAGATGGTTTTAAGGGTCTCTTCCCACTTTTCAGGGGCGGATATTCCGTAAAGCTTTGCATATGCCAGTTGATTCAAAAAAATCCCGGAATATGCAGATGCGGATGTGAATGGGCAGTCCGATTTCCGGGTCATGATATCAAGCCTGTTTCGTAATATGCTGTCTGCAATATAGCTGGTCAGGAGTTCCTTCTGAAACGCCAGGGAGTCAGGCCGAGGGGTCGTGCTCCAGGCCGCCTGGATCGCGATTTCAGTATTTCCCGCCTCCTTTTCATAGTGGTAAAAAGTCTTGTTTCCTTTATGGCTGACTTTGCCCATATCAGGACACTCATCAGGCGCGCTTCGTGCAGAGAGATTGGAAAAACGCTTTTTAATAAGGGGTTCCAGAGTATTGACGGAAAAATCACCCACAACCACAAGAATCATATTTTCAGGCCTGTACCAGGCATCATAAAATTGTTTAAACAGGCCCCTGCCGGCATTTTTGATCACATCTTCTTTGCCTATGGGAAACCTTTTGGAGTATTTTGAGCCTTTGTAAACAAATTTCGTGGAAGCGACCCAGGTACGATACCCTGCAGAATCCCTTGCCTGCTTTTCAGCAAGGACAACCCCGCGTTCTCGGTCAATCTCGGATTCAAGAAGCAGTGCCCCGCCCGCATAGTCCTTCATAACCAGGAGCCCCTTTCCCAAGTCTTCACGGGACCCGGATGGCAGGAGCACATCGTACACGGTTTTTGAAAAGCTGGTTCTGGCATTTGCGTCCGCCCCGAACCGCATGCCGATTGACTGAAAATATTTAATAAGTTCGCCCGGAGGAAAATGCTCAGACCCGTTAAAAAGCATATGCTCCAGAAAATGGGCCAATCCCTGCTGTTCATCCGTCTCGTTCAGGGATCCGGAGGAGACGACCAGATGCATGCTCACGCGGTCCATGGGTTCACGGTTTTCAAGAAGTACATACCTGAAACCGTTTTTCAGCCTGCCGAAAATAAGGTTCGGATCCGGAAGAAGATCACTTTTTTCGTGAGGCCAGACGGTAGAAAGACAGGGCATGGTTCCTGCCATGGGCGCGGCAACGTGGTCGGGTTGTCCTGAAGTGGAATGTCCGGCATATGTCTCCGGCGAGAGGGGAAGAGTGAAAATAAAAAGAAAGGTGAGTAAAAAACGAAAAATGGAAGTCATGTGACCCCTTGATATTTTTGATTTGTTCTCAGTCCTGCAGCGGCATTTCCTCATAGTAAACATTCCTCTCTGTTCCAAAAAACGTTGAAAATACTACCTGGCTACTACAAACGCCTCCTCAAACCCGGCCCTGTCCAACACCCGTTCCATCCTTTCCGCCTCGGCAAGGCTATTCCCGGCCTCTACCCGTACACGGTAAAATATCTTGTCTCCCCGGTCATACATCCGGATGATTGTTTTGTGGTCCTGGTCGTACATCGTATCCTTCAGCCTTTCTGCATTGGCCCTGTCTGTAAACGATCCGATCTGGACATAGAATTCGCCTGTCTGGAAATCCTTGTGCGGCAGAAATCTTTTTACAATCTTTCCGCCTTCACGATACGAGGCTGCCTCGCCCATTGCAGTAATCCGGACTTTTGCAACGCCCTTTTCGCACATATCCAGTTTCTTTGCCCCTGTCAGGGTCAGGTCGATTATCCGGCCATTGACAAAGGGGCCCCTGTCGTTGATTCTCACCGTGGTCTCATAGCCGTTTTCAAGGTTTTTGACCAGCACGTACGTATTCATGGGCAGGGTCTTGTGCGCGGCGGTTAAACCGTACATATCATAGATTTCGCCGTTTGATGTCTTTCTGCCATGGAATTTGCGTCCATACCAGGATGCAATACCCTCTTGTGAAAAACCGTGTGAATTTGGAAGCGGATAATAAGTCCTGCCGTTGATTTTGTACGGTCGCTGAGTAGTCGGGGGCACGGGCCGGCAGGACAAAGTCCGGGAAAGCGGGCTCACAGACATTTTGGCAGGTCTTTTTATTATCCTTGGTTTGCTGCAGGACGCAAGAAAAAAAATCAATAACAAGAGCAGAATAAACAGAGAACTCCGAATGATATTGTTTCGAATAAAGGCGAGCATCATATAGGCAAGTATAACCAATCACGGCGCACAAACCAACAGTGAATCGTCTGTATAAAAGTTTTATAGTTTTTCCCTTGGATAAATTAAGGCCGGTTGCTATATTTAAGAACATGAATCCAACAAATAAGACTTCCCGGAACAATAAAACCAAGTTCATATTTATTACAGGCGGCGTCCTCTCTTCCCTTGGAAAAGGGTTGGCGGCAGCGTCAATCGGGGCCCTTCTGGAAAGCCGCGGCCTGACAGTGACTTTTCAAAAACTGGATCCGTATATCAACGTGGATCCAGGGACAATGAACCCGTTTCAGCATGGAGAGGTCTATGTCACTGATGACGGTGCGGAGACCGATCTGGATCTGGGCCATTATGAACGTTATACGTCAGTGTCCATGGCACAGAAGCATAATTATACGTCAGGCAGGATCTACTATTCCGTCATAACCAAGGAGCGGGCAGGGAAATACCTGGGCGGAACGGTCCAGGTGATTCCTCATGTCACGGATGAAATAAAGGCGGCAATCCGGCAGCTTGAAGGTGATGCAGATGTAGCCATTATTGAGATCGGGGGCACGATCGGAGACATCGAGAGCCTGCCTTTCCTTGAGGCGATCCGGCAGTTCAAGTATGATGCCGGGCCGCAGAATTCGATCATTATTCATGTAACCCTCGTGCCGTATATCAAGACTGCCGGCGAAGTCAAGACAAAGCCGACCCAGCACAGCGTCAAGGAAATGCGGGCCATCGGCCTGCAGCCTGACATTCTTCTGTGCAGGACCGGAACACTGTTGAGCGATGATATCAAAGCGAAAATCTCCTTATTCTGCAATGTCCCGCCGGAGGCCGTGATCACGGCACGGGACGTGAAGAGCATTTATGAGGTGCCTCTCCTCTTTCATGAGGAAGGACTGGACGCCGAGATTCTCGAACTGCTCAACATCTGGACAGGCGCTCCTCGTCTTGAGCCTTGGTACGAACTGGTCCACAAGATAAAGGGGCCGGCCCGCAGGGTTGTAATCGGTATCATCGGTAAATACGTGGAACTTACCGAATCATACAAGAGCCTTCACGAGGCACTGGTACACGCCGGCATTGCTAATGACGCTAAACTCGAATTTCGCTACGTCAACGCCGAGGAAATCGAAAAAAAAGGGGCTGACGGGCTGCTTGAGGGATGCAGCGGCATTCTGGTCCCTGGAGGGTTCGGCAAGAGAGGTGTGGAAGGCAAAATAAGGGCCATCACTTATGCACGGGAGAGAAAGGTCCCGTTTTTCGGCATCTGCCTGGGCATGCAGCTTGCCGTAATCGAATTTGCCAGAAATGTCGCTGGGCTTGACAAGGCCGACAGCGAGGAGTTTGATAAAAATGCTGAACAACCTGTGATTTATTTGATGAGAGAGTGGTATGATTACCGGACCAGGGAACTTCAGATACGGGACGAGAAATCTGAAAAGGGAGGCAGCATGCGTCTAGGCGCTTATCCCTGCGTTATCCAAGAATCCACCTTTGCCGAAGCGGCCTATGGGGTGAAAAATGTGTTTGAACGTCATCGCCATCGGTTCGAGTTCAACCTCAAGTTCCGCGATCAGCTTGTCAACAGCGGGCTGATCATCAGCGGCGTGTCGCCTCCTGAAAAAGACGTGCCGCCTGACCTGGAACTGGTCGAAATAATCGAACTTGCCGACCACCCCTGGTTCCTGGGTTGCCAGTTCCATCCGGAATTCAAGTCAGGCCCCATGAAACCTCATCCGATATTTAAGGATTTTATCCAGGCATCATTAAAGTTCTCAGAAAGTGGTTGAGTGGTTGTGTGGTTGAGCTTTTTTTGAGGAGACGCAAGTGGAACCAGTTGATATAGCCGGTCGTTTTAAAATAGGCCCGGGGCAACCGCTGCTCTTGATCGCCGGACCTTGTGTAATCGAATCCGAAGACCTGGCAAGGCATGTGGCAAAGAAGATGAAGGGCATTGCCGCCGGGCTTAAGATCCCCTTTGTCTTTAAATCCTCTTTTGACAAAGCGAACCGGACATCTCTGGATTCGTTCCGGGGGCCGGGCTTAAGAAAGGGGCTTGATATCCTGGGCCGAATTCGCGATGAATTGGACATCCCGGTGACATCCGACGTCCATGATGTGAGCCAGATGGAGAATGCGGCCGACGTTCTGGACATTCTCCAGATCCCTGCCTTTCTCTGCAGGCAGACCGACCTTCTTGCGGCTGCAGCCAGGACAGGCAGGGCGGTTAGCCTCAAAAAAGGGCAGTTCCTTTCACCATGGGACATGCGGCACGCTGCAGAAAAGATTCGAAATTCGGGCGGGCAGAGGCTCTTATTGATGGAACGCGGAAGCATGATGGGGTACAACAATCTGGTTGTGGATATGCGTTCCTTTCCTGTCATGTCTTCATTTGGATACCCTGTGATCTACGATGTGACGCATAGCGTCCAACTGCCGGGTGGAGCAGGCGGCAGTTCAGGGGGGCAGCGCGAATTCATCCCGCCGCTTGCCAGGGCTGCGGTTGCGGCTGGAATTAACGGGATATTCATAGAAGTCCATCCTGACCCTGACAATGCGCTCTGTGACGGACCGAATTCCCTGCCGCTTGACCAGGTTGAACCGCTTTTAAAAAAACTCGTAATGATTCACAAGCTGGTCCACAAATGAAACAGGATGAGGGTTGCGTTGCCGGGGACGGGGGCTATCCCGGAGATTGTGAATTGATGCAGCATCTCCTGAAAAAGGCGGCTGCCGGGAAGACATCAGATAAAAATAGTTATGTCCGGCGTTCATGTTTTCCTAAAGCAAAACCAATCAAACTGCTGCTCCTGGATGTGGATGGAGTGCTGACAGACGGCACAATCATGTACACCCACGAAGGCGCTGAGATAAAATCGTTTCACACCCATGACGGTCTGGGCTTAAGGCTCCTGAAAGAGGCGGGTGTGGAAACCGGCCTGATCACGGCCAGAAGTTCCGGGGCGCTGATCCGCCGTGCAAATGACCTTTCCATAAACCATGTTTATCAGGACGTTTCCAATAAGGTAAAGATATATGAAAACCTTCTTAAAGAACTTGATTTTACTCCGTCAGAGGTCGCGTACATGGGAGACGACTGGCTGGATCTCCGTCTCCTGGCCAGGGTCGGTTTTTCAATTACAGTGGCTGACGGCGCCGATGAGCTTAAACAGGTTGTCCATTATGTGACCAAAAGGGCTGGAGGCAGGGGGGCTGTTCGTGAGGTATGTGATCTCATAATCGATGCCAAAAAGATGCGGGAATTATTGTTGGCCAAATATTTAGTGCCTTAGTGGTAATTTTCTTGTTTTTTGTGGCAGAAAAACTCCGAAGTTATATGTGACGCCTGTGGTGCCACATGTTTTAAGGCACTTATCCAGGACCTTTAAAAATTTCCAGTTTATCTGGGTTAGACAAATGACGTGGCGCAGGAATCTACTTATGCTTTTGCCGTTACTTCTTCTGGTGTCCGCACCACTATGGCGGGATGGGATTGCGAATTTTCTTAAACCCCGCGGAGAATTCGACCTGAAGGGCAAATCCGGCTCGGCGCCGACCCGACTGTTCACAATGGAGGAGGTCCGTCTGTCACAGAGCACGAAGGGCATCAAGGAATGGGACATCAAAGCGGCAAAGGTTTATTCTCATGGCGCTGATTCAGGCATCCGAATAGATGGGGTCGAGGCCGTATTTTACGACAAAAAAAAACCAAGCGCGGATATTTCAAGCGGCAAGGCTACGTACGATGAGAAGAAACAGATTCTGACCCTTGTGGATGATGTCCATTTAGTCACCAGGGACGGACACGAACTGCGCACAGAGATCCTGCGTTATCTTGCCAAATTTCAGAAAGTCAAGACAGCCGCAAAAGTACGGTTATCCGGAGAAGATTTCGACATCCGGGGCAACAGCCTGTTCTACGATCTCAAAACAGGCGCCTTCAGAGTTGGTGGCCGTGTCTACTGTGATTACTCAGGTGGATAGGCTGAAGGCGGAATGCATGATCAAAGGTCCTGATCTCATAAAAAACGCAATTTTTAAGGAAGAGGCTTATGATCTTCTGAGCGACATTGAACAGGTTCTCCTGGAGATGGAAGATATTCCGGATTCCGATGAACTTGTACTACGACTGTTTCGTGCGATCCATGCCGTCAAGGGAGCAGGGGCTATTTTTGGGTTTTCCGAAGTGTCTGAGTTTGCACAGAAGATGGAGACACTTATCAATGCCGTGAGAAACGGCACCGTATCCCTGACCGAGGAAGTAGTGGATACGCTTTTCATGGCTAGAGATCATATACTCCTGATTCTTGACGTAGACCCTTCTGAAGAGGAGACCATCCATAACGATACGGAAAGGATAGTTCAGATGATGCAGGCGCATCTTCCATAAGCCGGAGCGTGAATCTTTTCAGGTGATCCGTCACGGACATGACCGGTGTGCGTATTTGGCGGGATATGAGAGAAAGGCAGGATCAGTATCACCGCTGACCCTGCCTTTTTTTGTGTGGTTCGGCTCCATAAGGAAGTACGACTGACATAAAACATTGTACTCTATGACATTGATTGCAGAACCTTTGAACCCGGAACCCGGAACCTATGACAATGGGTTTGCTCGGAAATAATATGAATTCGGAAATATCAGAAAAATCGACCCCAAAAATCATTACCAGAATAATCATCTGTGTACTCGTGCTTACGGTCGGGTATGGGTGTATGAAAATATTAAGGTCCATGAAAAAGCCCCCGGCCGAGGTGGAATTCCGAGAACATTCACTAAAGGTTGAGACTATCTGTGCCCGGATGGAAGATGTTCCGGTTGTTATCAGGGGCTTTGGGGAGATAACAGCACTTGATTCCGTTGAAATTTCCCCGGAGGTTTCGGGTAAGACGATAGCTGTCCATTCCAGGCTTGAACAGGGCGGGATTATTCTTAAAGGCGAACTACTCTTTGCCGTTGATTCTTCGGATTATGCGGCAGCCCTTGAAGAAACGCGGGCCGAGGCGGAGCGGCTGAAAATTTCTATTTCAAGGCTTGAGAAACAGTTTGAAATTGACAAAAAGCGCATGGAAATAATGGAGCGCAACCGGGAGCTTGCCAGGGCGGAGTATGAACGGGCCAGGCGGCTTTTTGAGACAAACAGGGCAATGGCGAGTTCGGCCGTGGATTCAAAAGAACAGGCATTTAATGTAAGTGCGGATCTTGTGGAAAAGATGGCCCTGACAGTTGAGCTTTACCCGATCAAGATCGCGGAACAGAAGTACACTTTTAAAGCGGCCCTGGCCAGGCTGAAACTTGCGCAAACAAGGCTTGAGCGCTGTGAAATCCGGGCGCCGTTCACCGGACGGATCAAGCGGGTTTCCATTGAACAAGGGCAATATGTTGCAACAGGCAAGAATGTTGTCACGCTTGCAAACGATGAGGTCCTTGAGATTAAGGTCCCGCTTGACGGCTGGGAGGCGCGTAAGTGGCTCCGTTTTAACGGTGAGAGTTCAAATAGTACCTCCGGCTGGTTCAGCGGACTTGTTCCGGTTCGGTGTAACATTCGATGGACGGAAGAGCCTGACGGACCCGGGCGGCAGGGTACGCTCCACAGGGTGGTGGAATTTGACCCGCAGACACGTACCCTCACAGTTGCGATCAGGGTTTTGGCCAAAGAAATGTCGGGTGGTGATTCAGGAGGGCTGCCGCTCGTTGATGGAATGTTCTGTTCAGTCGAGATTCCGGGCCGGATCATGCGCAATGTTGTGCGTTTGCCCAGATGGGCGGTCAGTTTCCAAAACACTGCTTATATTGTCCGTGAAAATCGATTAAAGACCGTGTCTGTACAGGTAGCCAGCGTGGAAGGAGAAACAACGTTCGTGTCAAGCGGGCTCAACCCCGGGGATGCTGTCATCGTGACGCGGCTCGTTGACCCCCAGGAAAACGCGCTCATCGAGATTAAAAATAAAGGGACTGCCGAAAAGTGAAGCGGTTGATGACCATATTTGCGCGCAACACGGTGTTTGCAAACATTGTGCTGCTTGTAATCTTCCTGGCAGGTGGACTTGCGACCCGTTTCATGGTTTGCGAGACCTTTCCTGAGATCTCTCTGGATATGATCAGTATATCAGTGGCTTATCCCGGCGCAGACCCTGAAGAGGTCGAGGAGGGTGTCTGCAGGAAAATCGAAGAGGCCGTGGAAGGGGTTGAAGGGATCAAGCAGATTGTCACCATGTCCAATGAAAACATAGGCTCTGCTTATATTGAAGTAAAGGAAAAATATGATGCAAAGGATATCCTGGATTCAGTCAGGAGCAAAGTGGAGGCCATTTCCACTTTCCCGGTTGATGCTGAAAAGCCGATCATAACCGAGATGGTGATAAAAAATCCGGTCATGTTCGTTTACCTGTCCGGAGAAACGTCCGAGCGTCGGCTTAAAGAATGGGCCGAGAATGTGCGTGATGATCTGCAGCAACTCCCGGAGATTTCCCAGGTCGATATATTCGGGGCCAGGGATTATGAAATCACGATTGAGGTTTCCGAGGAGCGGCTTCAGGAATACGGCCTGACCTTTGACATGGTGGCGGATGCGGTCCGCCGCAGTAATCTGAACCAGGCAGGCGGCACGATTCGAACTAAAGGTGAGGAAATCAGAGTCCGTACCGTGGGAAGGAAATACACGGGCAGGGAAATTTCATCCATTGTGGTACTGGCGGGCCGGGCTGGCAATGTTATTACACTCGACCGTTTGGCCAATGTATCTGACGGTTTTACCGAGGACCCCATTACAGCCACGATAAACGGAGAGCATTCCCTCATGGTTATGGTTTACAAAACCAGTGAAGAGGACTCAATTGCAATTTCCAGGGCGGTTTCAAAGTACATTGCGCAGGCTCGGAAGCTGCTGCCTGAAGGGCTTAATATTGACACGCTTTATGACGGTACGGAGATCTTGAAATCCCGTATCGATCTCCTGGTCAAAAACGGGGTTATCGGGCTTTGTCTGGTTTTTTTCACCTTGTGGCTGTTTCTCGACACACGGCTCAGTTTCTGGGCCGGCATGGGCATACCGATTTCTCTGGCAGGGGCTGTGGCCATTCTTTGGGCCATGGGGGCGACCATTAACATGATTTCCCTTTTCGGCATGATCATGGTTTTGGGTATCGTGGTTGATGACGCCATTGTGGTGGGTGAAGCGATTTTCGTGCACCGAAAGCATGGCAAACCTCCTCTTAAGGCAGCCGTGGACGGGGTCTGTGAGGTCGGGATGCCGGTTTTTGCGGCGGTTGCCACAACCATTGCGGCCTTTATCCCACTGGCCTATGTTGGAGGGACAATGGGCAAATTCATTGTGATTTTGCCCACTGTCGTGATTTCCTGTTTAGTCATTTCGTTGGTAGAATGCTTTTTCCTCCTGCCGGCACATTTAAGCCGCCTGCCGGACCTGAATGTAAAGACAATAATTCGTAATCGTTATCTTAGCAAACTGGAAAAGATCCATTTAAAGGCAGGTCTATATCTGGAACGGTTTGTGGATAACCATTATGTCCCATTTCTAAGTAAAGCTTTAAACCATAGGTATGTCTCGTTCTGTATAGCGGTGAGCATCCTGCTTGTAGTCCTGGGTTTTATGCAGGGCGGTTTTTTAAAATTTCAAGTGTTTCCTGAGGTCGACGGCTTTGTTGTCACATCAACCATCGAGTTCCCAAACGGGACGCCTCCGGCTGTGACAAAAAACGCGGTCCAAGAGGTGGAGGCCGCGCTTCTTCGCCTTGCAGGACGGACCGAGACCAGTTCTGGAGAACCCCTGCTCGTAAATCGGCTGACTATCGTTGGACAGACGCTTGGCGACATGGGGGCTGCAGGGCCGCATCTCGGCGCGGTACAGGCTGTTTTTCTCGATTCCGCAAAACGTGGGATTCATTCAAAAGATCTCTCGATCCAGTGGGAAAAGGAAGTGGGTGTGATTCCCGGAGTGATATCCCTGACATTTGAGGGCCTGGCCCATGGGCCTCCCGGCGCGCCGATCGAGGTGTGGCTGCAGGGTCATGACATGGACGAGAATCTGGCGGCATCTGATGAACTCATGAAAAGACTGAGGCTATTCGACGGAGTCTATCAGGTTAGTTCGGATTTCAATCCGGGCAAAAACGAGATCAGGCTGAAGCTTAAACCCGAGGCCCGGACGCTCGGCCTTACAGTGGATGACCTGGCAGGGCAGATTTTTTCCGGGTATTACGGAAGGGAGGCCCTCAGGCTGCAGCGCGGGCGCGATGACATCCGCGTCAAGATCCGTTATACGGCTCTGGAGCGAAGCAGGATCTCTGATCTGTCCCAGGTCCGGATCCGCACGAAAAAGGGATTTAAGGTACCGCTTTACTCTGTGGCTGATATCTCATATGGTCCGGGATATTCCACGATCACCCGGACGGACGGTATGCGCCGGGTAGCTGTCAGCGCAAATGTTGACACAAACAAGGCTAATGCAGGGGACATTTTTTCAGAGCTTTCGAGCAGTTTTTTTAAAAAGCTTAAAAAAAACCATCCAGGTATTCAAGTCTCTATGCAGGGTGAAAAGAAAAAAATGCAGGAGTCGTTCGGCAGTCTCATGGTCGGCTTTCCGCTGGCCATGATGGGAATATTCGCGATTGTCGCCACAATGTTTCGATCCTACGTCCAGCCTTTGATTATCCTGTTCACAGTGCCGTTTGGTCTGATCGGCGCGATTATGGGTCACCTGTTGCTTGGTTATGACCTGTCCATGATGAGTATTTTCGGAATGGTGGCCCTGTCCGGAGTTGTGATAAACGATGCCATTGTCCTGATCGAACGGATAAATGAAAACCTTGCACAGAGAATGTCTTTTTTTGAGGCGATCACAAACGGAGGAAGACGTCGTTTCAGGGCGATTTTTCTCACATCTGTAAGTACGGTAGGCGGACTCATGCCGCTCATCCTTGAAACAGATCTTCAGGCAAGGTTTTTAATCCCCATGGCGCTCTCCATTGCCGGGGGCGTGGCCTTTGCAACGGTTCTGACCCTTGTGCTCATCCCAAGCCTTCTCACTATTCTAAATGATTTCCGCCGCATCATCCGCCGCGCGCGAACAGGCGCCTGGCCGACCCGCGAAGAAGTAGAACCCGCCCTTTCCCGCATCTCGTCTGACTCATAAGGATTTGCCAGGCATACATGTGCTGACACATGGGAATTTTGAAATTATATTTTGAAATTACAAATTGACTTAGGGTCTGGAAAGAAATAACTTGGGTAATTCCGATCCGAAATGTGTTGCAGATTTAGTCGGTTTGATATTCACGAAACCGCAAGCGTAGCAGGGCTACGGTGAGGATTTCGGGGATGTCAAACCGACTAAAGGTGTGATGCAGTTCGGAAACGGAAAAGCCAAGTTATTTCTTTCCAGACCCTAAGTCCGTTTTTGGACTTACTATGCTGTTATGCAAGTAAATATTCATGAAGCAAAAACACGTTTTTCCAAACTCATCATCCAAGCAAGCAAAGGTGAAGAGATCATTATTGCTAAGGCAGGAAAGCCAGAGGGGTTATTGGGGGTCAAATCTTTCCCCTTGACAATTGGAGCAGCTGACCACTTAATTTATCAAATCGTCTCTTCAAGTTTGGTTCACGCTCCAACCTGATTTGCAATCTCTTCCTGGCCTTACTGACTGCACTGTAATCTATCCCTCCTACCAGCCGCCCAATTTCAGGTTGGGTAATCTGACTGAAACTGTGACTACTTATAGGGAGATTTTTATGTATCACTTTTTTGTTCCACTGCTCACCCTGTTCATTCTTTTTTCTCCTGTCCAGGTTCAATCAGCACAGGAGGAGACTGGTGACGCCCCGGAAGAAAGCGCAGCAAAACAGGACAATACCCTGTCAATGCTCAGTTCCCTCCTTGAATTAAAAGCAGGTACGGCAAAGAGAATTGCAGAAAAAGAACAGAAGTTGAAAAAAAGTTCGTCGGAAAGTGAAAAGAAAGAACTCCAGGAAGAATTACAAAAGCTGGACAATCAACTCACAGACTCGGTGAACAATTTTGAACGAATCGCCACAGGTATTGATGTAGGGCTATTTGTAGAAAAAAAACCGGAAACCTTTGACTGGAAACAAGAAATTACCTCCCTGATAAAGCCGGGGATACAGGAAATAAAGCGTTTGACTATCAGGGCCAGACAGAAAACAAAGTTTAATGAAGAGGTAAGCTATTACGGAAAACTTGCTCCAGTTGCCCGTGATGCCGGCAAGAATATCAACGCACTTCTCTCTCAGACAACAGATAAGAAGTTAAAGAAACATCTCCGTGAACTTCAACCGGAATGGAAGAATATAGCAGAGATGATAGACAGCGAGTTGCAACTGGCCCAAATGGAACTGGAAAAAATGGACACTGAAGATGTTTCCATAGTGGAAAGTTCACAGGCATCTATTAAAAATTTTTTCCGGACCCGGGGTCTCTATCTGCTTGTTGCCATTGCGGTATTTTTTGCTGTTGTCCTTGTTTTCAAGCTCATCTATCAAGCAATTGTCAAGGTTGTGCCCGGGTATCGGGTAAAGCATCGTTCCATTTATATCCGGGTGTGGGACCTGTTTTTCCGTTTTCTTACCCTGTTATGTGCCGTTCTCGGTTTCATTATTGTCCTGTATGGCGCCGAGGATTGGGTGCTTCTCAGTATGACCATTGTCTTTTTCATTGGTCTTGCCTGGGCAGTGAGACAAACCATACCCAAGGTGTGGCATCAATGCCAGCTGATGCTCAATATCGGTTCGGTACGTGAAGGGGAACGTGTCGTGCTGCATGGTGTTCCATGGCTGGTTCAAGATATTAATGTTTTCAGCCAGTTGGAAAATCCAGCCATGGGCATTGAGCTTCGGCTTTCCATTGATGAACTTATTGGTAAAAATTCCAGGCCTGTCAGAAAAAATGAACCATGGTTTCCATGTAAAAAAAATGATTGGGTCATTCTCTCAGACGGCATTCGTGGAAAAGTGGTAAGTCTTTCCCACGAAATGGTTGAACTGGTTGAGCGGGGAGGCGCCCATAAAGTCTACCAGACTGCAGGCTTTCTTTCCTTGTCGCCAAGAAACATCTCAATAAACTTCAGGCTCAAGGAGACCTTTGGCATCAGTTATGATCTTCAGCAACACTCCACCGATACCATTCCGGATACCTTGCGGGCTTTCATTAGCGAAAAGGTTGAAAAAGAGGGTTACCAAGACAGTCTGCTTAACCTGCGAGTGGAGTTTCAGCAGGCCGGCGCATCATCCCTGGATCTGGTTGTCATTGCCGATTTCAAAGGAACAATGGCGCCACTGTATAACCGCCTGAGGAGATCCATCCAGAGATGGTGCGTTGATTGCAGCACCACAAATAACTGGGAAATCCCTTTTCCTCAGCTTACTGTACATAAAGGTCAGTAGTGGGCGAGAGACGAATTAAAGGGTGATATACGACTTTGGCAAAACAACGCAAAAAACCGATCCGCACCCTTTTTTGCTCTCAACAAGTATGCGCCCTTCATGCGCTTTGATAATTGCCTTTACGCTCGCCAGTCCCAGACCGAAACCTTCGGCTTCAGACTCTGTCCGGCACCGCATAAACGGAGTAAAGATATGCGGAAGATCCTTGGAAGAAATGCCGGCTCCCTGATCAATAAATTTGATCGTTACCTCGTCATCTCTCTCAGAAGTGGTGATTTTTATCTTATCTCCCATTTTTGAGTATTTCACCGCGTTATCGAGCAGATTTACAAAGACCCTTCGCAACTTATCTGAGTCCGCAAGCACCGGAGAAAGGGTGGTTTCGTTTTTATATTCTATATGAATACCCAGTCTGCTTGTGTTGTAGCGATAAACATCAATCACGGCTTGTAACTCTTGATCTATTTCTATTGTTTCTTTATTAAGGCGGAGAGGCTCGAATTGTCTTTTTGCACACTCGAGAAAATCAAGTATTAACGCATCTAATCTGCTGACCTCATCACCGATGACTTCAAGGAAACGTTTTTGTTTTTTAGTTAATTTGCTGCATTTTTTGCACAAAAGTCGTGTCAAACCATTAAGGCTGACCAGCGCTGCCTTTATATCATGAGTAAACATACTAAGATTGATTTCCTTTTCCAGGCCCAGGCCCTGGTCATCTGCAACCTCAATCCTGTAATACTTAACGGGATTATCGGTTATGCCGGTATCGTCAAGTGATTTGATTGTCTGATCATTAATCTTTATTTGTGCAATCCGGTTCATAATATCCTCTCACTATTATGTTTTTCGGGGTTGATTTTAACTTCGGCCATTTGTTGGAACCCCGCCTTCCACCTTCAGCCTATCCACCCGAGTGTAAGCGATAAAATGGGAAGTTATTTTTGGGCGAACCCTAAACCGAGTTTCCCTGATCAGGATTCCCACCCTTGCCGGACTTCTCGATGAGTATCCGGCGGATTTCTTCACTCACGGCCGAGGCTCCCAACCGGGACCGGCAATTGATTAGACCGCACCCCCTCAGTCTGAGATTTATAATGGAATTCCGAGACCACAACTTTAATATTCGACTCGATTCGCAACTCATCATCTTGCTCCTAAAAAACCTTCCACCTTCAGTCTATCCACCTGAGTAGTCACGGAAAATTTAACTGCCGACGTAACTATTCGGCAGCACTCCACAGGAAGGCGATCAGGCCGCCCAGCATACCAGTGTATAGCTGATCAGAGCTGATCACCTCCTGTGAAGCGCCCCGCAGGAAGTGCCCTTGGGGTGCGCTGTCAAACAGTTACAATTCGGTGGTTTTAGTACCTTAGTGATAATTTTCTTGTTTTTTCTGGCAGGAAATCAAAAAGGTGAAATATTTTTAAATAGTTACACGCAGCTGTTAAGGTACTTATACCCCTCAGGGGGGTACTGAACAGAGTCCAGGACCTTTAAAAATTCCAGTTTATCTGGGTTAGCTATTTTCCGGCATCAAGCCGAAAATTTAACTGCCGACAGCCAAGGACGTCCGCCCGGAAATACCATTTTTTAACAAACACTCGTTAACTTTTGCGGTCAATTTTATTGGACCAACCCCGATCCCTTCAGATAGCCCGTCAACTGCCGGCGGCGCAACCGCCCCATCTCCCCAAATCGACCGGAAAACCGCGCTCAAACCGGCGCCGGCCAGCATACGAACAGGCTTATTGTGCTTTTTTCCCAGATTTTTTACCAGGGAACATGCCGCGTGGCTGTTGCAGTTGACCGGACAGAGCACTACGTCCGCGCGCCTGAGACTGTTTTCAAGCCGTTTTACTCCTCTTTGCATATAACCATCATGGTATTCAAATATGCCGCCGCCCTTTTCAATGAGCTGCCGGTAAAGCGATTCCATCCGGGTCATGCCTCCGACGAGCAAAATACGCTTTTTACAAAGATCAAATGCCGGGCAGCTCGCGTCACATCGGTTCAGATCAAAAAAATCCCTGATGATCCCTTGTGTCTGCTTTTTAAAACGAGCGCTCGATTCCTTCTGTCTGTCCAGTTCCGCGGACAGTCTTCTGTTCTGTTCCTTAAGAAAGGCTGTCTGATTGTCATTTTTTTTCACTTTCCCTGACAGCGCGTTCAGGTCTGCTTTAAGACGATCGTTTTCCTGCTTAAACCCGGCAAAAAGGAGTCGATCCTTTGACCCGGCTATTTCACTTTCGAGTCTCGCGTTTTCCTTTTCTGCAAAGATCAATTCGACGCGCAATTCCTCCCGTTCATGCATCAGTTTTGCATTATCTTTCCGGAGCGCTCTCCTTGCCCTGACCTCTTTCCCTGCTTCCCGGCGCATTTCACTGCTTTTTTCCTGTTCACAGGCCAGCTTTTTTTTAAACTTCCCGCTCTTTCCCGCGTGCGAATGCATAGCCATATGAACAACGCCAAAGATCTCTCTCCTGCATTCGATTGACAAATCCGGTCTTGTGGCTGCGGCCCATAGAGAGCCGCCAAACTCGCCGGCTTCGAAACAGGTTCTCAA
Organism: Thermodesulfobacteriota bacterium; assembly: GCA_034660535.1. Classification (GTDB taxonomy): domain Bacteria; phylum Desulfobacterota; class Desulfobulbia; order Desulfobulbales; family DAOVYS01; genus DAOVYS01. Next base: position 21,019 of record JAYEJK010000459.1, read on the forward strand.
ATGCCGCTTAAATTCCTTTTCCCCAAGGCCGAACAAAGATGCCGCCTCGTGGTTGAACTTGCGGTTTAGCAAATTGTCAACCTTCCGCGACAGCGGGTTTTCGCTATCCGAACTCACTACCAGAGTCTCATGAATTTCAAAAAGGCTTTTCTTTTTTAACGAAAAGCCCGCTTTTTTGAGCAGATGCTTTTGTTCGGAATTTGTAAGACACATACCAGGCACCGGACACTTAAAAAAACGGTCGATTTCCCAGAACCTGAGACGAGGCGGGTTTCCAAGGCATTGATCATCCATTTGCGAACTGTCGGCCACGTCATTTTGAATTGCATTTGCTTTTAAAAAAAATGCGTCCTGCATGTATATACCTCCTTTTTAAGCTGCGGAATTGAGACGGCTTTAGGGTCTGGAAAGAAATAACTTGGATTTTCCGTTTCCGAACTGTATCACACCTTTAGCCGGTTTGACATCCCCGAAATCCTCACCGTAGCCCTGCTACGCTTGCGGTTTCGTGAATATCAAACCGACTAAATCTGCAACACATTTCGGATCGGAATTACCCAAGTTATTTCTTTCCAGACCCTAAATCAAATATCCTGGCTAAAAAGAAAAAAAGAGTGAAATCATCTTTTCACCACAAAAAGGATTGTTCAACGGACAGGATAGACTCGACGCGCAGAAATCCCGACAGGAAATTTCAATATCATTACAAGACCAGATATGATCAAACTCAGGACATGTTTTCTCATTGCATAACATTATCATATCCTTGACTACTCAGGTGGATAGGTTGAAGATTGATTTTCTTAAGCTGTTTCCCCGGATTGGGCTTGCCTTTTTTGCAGCCAAATAAAAAAACGCGACTTGATGGATTTTCAATATCAAGTCGCGCCTTCACTTTTTCCATGCCTCGCAAGGCACGGAAACCGTAAGACATTCCTGATTGCTTTAGTAAATATTCGTCTTGATGCCGAATTGTTACTTGCTTTATTCGCCGTCTATCAACACACGGGTGAGCTTTTTGCGTAATGCCTCAAGCCTCCTGGATTTGAACGCCTTTCTGCTTTCCTCCAAAACTTCGACGGCCTCTTTAATAGCCTTTTTCAATTGTTCTTCACGTGAACGTGAAAAACAAAAACTAAAAAGTGTCTGTAAATTGCGCTGATCAACCCTCTGCTCCAGTATGGAGGCCACCAGACAGCGATGCATATCTATTCCCTGATGCAGCCCTTTGACGCTCTCGTTAACGGCGTTAATCAGGTCTTTCTTATCTATTTCATCCACAATTTTAGTATTTCCTAATCATGTTTTGACTCCCTAATTCATGCCGCAAAAAAAATCGCCTGGTGCAGCTAGGCTTAGGGTTTGCTCAAAAATAAATTTTCGTGAAGGTACTTATACTTATACCCCCCCGGGGGGTACTGAAAATAGTCCCGGACCTTTAAGGAATTCCAGTTTATCTGGGTTAGGAAACGCTTTTTAAAGAATCAACATGTTGCTTCAGCTTGCTCGAAAACTGTTCAGTACGTTCCATGCATTTTTCCGGTCTCTTCCCGTGGAGCCGGTATTCCTCAAAATAGGCGAGCCAGCTTTCTCCGGTCCGTGGACACGTCTGAATAAACTTCATAAAATCCGTGAAACTATCCAAAGTCTCGGAGCTGAGGACATGTTCCATTTTGCAGGCCTCCTCATCAGCGACCTCAAAATCGACTTTCAGAATATCAGTCAAAAATCTACGCAATAGCTGATGCCTTCGCCGCATCTCGCGCCCGATATCAAGCCCTGTGCCTGTCAGTTCCACATACTCATATTTTTCGTAGTTAACCAGTCCCCTTTCATTCAGGGTCTTGAGCATGCTGCTGACCGTGGGCATTTTAACCCCGAGCCTTTTGGCAATATCCTTGACCCGGACGACCTTTTTGTCTTGGTCCAAGTCAAATATCGTCTCCAAATAGTCTTCCATCACGGAGGTTATAGGTTTCTTTGCAACCATGCTTGCTTTCGGCTTTGCCATAAGCCCTCATTTGTTTAAAAAAACAAATATAATTAGAAATTACTAATAATAGTACTCCCGGCCATTCTCCCTGTCAAGCAATTTTTTTCCTAACAAGGTTTCCTCTGAGTGATATTTCGCTTTAGTTGGCAAATAAAAATAACGTCCTTTTAAAAAAAAGCGAAACAAATTATTCAAAAATAGCACCAACTATTTGAAATATGGAAAAATATGATATAGCCTGGAATATGAACCAAAGATCAGGGTTGAAAAAATGATTACCGCAAAGGGGGAAATATGAACAAGGAATTGTTATGTAATATCTGCGGGGTCACGATAGTGACGGATAATCTTTGCGCGGGATGCATGGCCATGGACAGGCGGATCAACGATCTTATCGAGACAAAAAGCATCAGCATCCGGAAGTACCTGACTAACCCAGATAAACTGGAAATTTTAAAAGGTCCTGGACTCTGTTCAGTACCCCCCTGAG
>JAYEJK010000460.1:0-7026 GCA_034660535.1 Thermodesulfobacteriota bacterium
TTCAAAACCGCCCTTGATCTCCTTTTCAACATAGCCTTCCACTGGAATGGAGTTTTCAAATGCCTCTTCCAGGTGAAGCCTTGCCGCCTCTCCCCCGAGATTTACAGTAAAAAGCATCCCATTATTCTTTGCAGACAGGAAATAGGCCTCAATTGTATCTCCTTCATGCACACTGATATCGCCTTCACTGTCTAAAAACTCTCCTTTTGAAATATATCCTTCGCTCTTTCTGCCCAGATCAATAAAGATCCACTCCTTTGTGATCCTGACGACCACGGCCTTAATTTTCTCTCCAGGAACAAGGCGACCCTTGTCCTCAAAATCCTGGTCAAACATTTCCGCAAAGCTGATTTCCCCGGTTTCTTCCATCATTTTTAATTAATCCTCAATATCATAAATTACTTATCAAACAGTAACCGTTCAGAGGTGCCCCGTTTTTTGCAGACTCCTTAAGAATGTAATCGTTCTCAGGCGCTCCATATGGGCTCAATCAGTCCGACTCACTATATAAGTAATATGTGAGCCGGACTGATCGCGTTCAGATGGAGGGCCTGTGAACGATTACATCAAACAAAGGGGCGCCTATGTCAACCCGCTCTGTATGAAGTGACGGGCAATCAATTACACAGAAGCCGGGCTGTCCATCTTTTCCAAGCATCTCCCCGGGATTGACAAGGAGGATATTTCCGACCTTTTCCACTTTATATCGGTGATTGTGGCCGCAACAGACCACTTCGAATGCTCCCTGATGGGCCAATCCCCTTGCTATTTCGGGATAATGGACAAACGCCACTCTCACCCCCCCGGCCTCAACAGCCCCCAGGACGCCGTGATGGGTAATGGTCGGAAATTTAGTTCCGCACCACTGGGAAATCAAATGCTGGTCGCCCGGGTTATTGCCGTAAACGAGATGAACCGCCCCGCCGAATGCCGCCAACTCGTCCAGCATAAATGGTGAAATGAGATCACCGCAGTGAATCATCATGACCACCCCGTAAGAATTGCAATACACAACCGCAGCCCTCAAATTCGGGATATGATCATGTGTATCGGAAAGTATCGCTATTCTCATATTGAGTCCTTACTTTTTTAAATACATAGGCAAGCCGGCAGCTACAAACACGACTTCATTACACACTTGCGCCATCTGCTGATTCGTCCATCCTGCCAGATCGCGAAAACGTCTACCAAGGGAGGTTTCAGGCACAATCCCCAATCCAACCTCGTTGGCCACAAATATTACCGGGGTTGACATATCGGCGACCACTTCCCGCAGCTCGCGCACTTCCTGCTCAATATCCGAATTAGACACGCCTCTCATAATATAATTCGTAATCCACATGGTCAGACAGTCCACCAAAAAGACGTCCGTCTCCTGCTGCCTTTCCCGGAGGAGTTCAACAATCCGGATAGGTTCCTCCACAGTAATCCAGTCCTGAACACGCGACTCCAGATGAAATCTGATCCTCTGGTCCATTTCAGCATCACCCTTTCTTTCAAGGGTTGCCACAAAAAGCCTGCAAGGAGCAAACAACAACGCCTGTTCAAGCGCAAACTTACTTTTTCCGCTCCGACAGCCTCCGATAACCAGCGTTTTGACACTACGGTCACCACTGCTTTCATTCTGCCCTTTTGCCGATTGAATCATCTCGTCCTTAGGGCTCAATCACTTCAGTGCCCGGCGGGGGAATAAAAGTGAAACGGCTGACAGGGATTTCCTGATCGACCTTGATATCGGTGAAAAAAAGATCCGTCACGCTCCCAAACTGATCCACAATCCGGATACGATGCGTGAGAAACGTGCCATCCTCTGTCCATACATGAATGTAGTTGATCTGAGGATGCGAATTTCTGGGAACAAGCTTGATTATTATTGATTTGCCGCCTTGCAGTTTTTCCGTGCCCGGCGCTGTATCCTCTGCTGCTTCCGTTCTTTTCACATCTTCATCCGGAGGCAACACATCGAAATCCCTTAAGATATTGCCGGTTCCTGCAAAAAATGAGTATGTCACGTCGGATTTCAGATATTGGTCGGCAGAGACTGCCATCATCTGTTCTTCTTTGGCAAAATACATGTAAAAAGTCCGGCCGTCACATACAAGAACCTGTTGTGCAGGACTCGAGTAATCCCATCTCATACGTCCAGGCTTCTGAAACACTACAGAGCCGGCTCCATGCCTTGCCCTGCGGCTCATTTTCATGAAGGTAGTCTGCCTGAATTCAGCAGATATGCTTGATATTTTATCATAAGTCTCCTGAAGTTTTGCTGCCGTCTCATAAGGCGTCATCTCAGACGCTCCGACGATACCGGCTGCAAGAAGAAGGCATAAGCCTGTTATCCATCCTGTCAAATGTCTGATATGAACTTTATTCAAATACATGGTACGCCCCATGACACGATCTATTCATACGGATAAAAATTCAATCTTTCTTCCGAATATCCGTTGCGCAATCAACTTTGCAGTATCCGTCACATCAGAAACATAATACTGATTCTCTCCTTCTGAAAATAGCAAGTCCTTTAATTGCCGGTCCGTGTCAAGATATTTCTTTAACGCACAGGCAACTTCTTCGGAAGAATCAATAATGGTGACACGCGTTCCAATGCGAGGCTGAATAAATTTCTTAAGCAATGGATAATGAGTACAACCGAGAATCAGCGTGTCCACCTGTTTCAGTTTAAGCGGATAAAGATAACGACGCAGGATCATCTTGGTTTCACGCTTGTCCAGCCAACCTTCTTCCACTAGAGGAACCAGCAATGGACAGGCCTCGGAAAAAACTCTCTTTTCCAAAGCCTGTCCAGCGATCTCCTTATCGTATGCCCCGCTTTTTATGGTGGCCCTGGTACCGATCACTCCGATTCGGCCGTTCCCGGTTGCTGTAACGGCCCGCCGAACCGCGGGCGAAATAACCTCAAAAATGGGAACATCAAAAAGCTTTCTGAGTTCGTCAGAGGCCACACTAGCTGCAGAGTTACAGGCAATAATGACAAGCTTTGCACCCCTTGAGAGCAGAAACTCCATGTTTTGAACAGAGTATCGAAAAATAGTCTCAGGACTCTTGGAACCATAGGGGGTCCTTGCCAGATCACCGAAATAGATCTGGGGGCACGACGGGAGCAATTTTTCAACAGCGCGCGCAACGGTCATGCCGCCCACACCGGAATCAAAAATGCCGATCATACGGAAAATGCCTGAAGTTTGGGTGCATTACACAAAAAAATAGTAACCGTTCAGAGGTGCCCCATATATGGGCGCTAGCAGTTCGGCTCACTATATAAGTAATATGTGAGCCGGGCTGATCGCGTTCAGATGGAGGGCCTGTGAACGATTACAAAAAATAAGGGTATCAAAGCCGGTCCAGCCCGATACCCTTGCTGATCAAATGTAATCGTTCACATCATATTACCGATAATTATTTACCGGCAACAGTTTTATTTTTTGGGGCGGTTGCCTTTTTGGTTACAGCTTTTAGGGCGGGCTTGACTGCTTTCGTTTTTGCCTTGGCTGCTTTTTTACGCTGGGCTATTACCTTTCTCAGGTTCTCAGGAAGTCCTCTTTCCTTTCCGGCTTTTTTTCTCCGTTCGGAAAGTGACTTGGCACACAGAGGCTGACGCAGGGAGAAACCATATTTTTCCCTGTATTCTCTGCCGGTCAAATCGTGAGATTTCAAATGCTTAGGAGACAGCATCCTGAATTCCTGACCGCACTCAAGACATATAATTTTATTCTTCTGGATTGACTTTGACGGACTTATATCCGTCGCCCCGGCAGTATCACCAGCCGCGCCACCTGCTTCCTCAGACTGAAGGACATGAAGCGCTTTGAACGTGTTTTGCAGCGCATTCGTTATTTCTTCAGTAGCCATATTTTTAGATGAGCATTGTGACTGAACAATTCCAGCTGCCATCTCTACCAATGATTGACTCATATTTTACCTCCTGACTGATATACAATAATAATTTACAACGCTTAAAATCATTCAATATCGTAAATTGAACTTCTTAGCAAGGTTTTTTATGAAAAAATACAAAAAAATTTCATTAATGCAATATTTTTTCGTGTACTGCCAACTGTTATTCATATCTCTGAACAAAACCAAAAGTAAACGTTCACCAGTGGAAAAAAGGTTGAAAACACTCTGCCGTGTAAGCGTTTACCAATACTGTAGATGTGCGTGCTCAGGGCGACCGGCTAAAGTAGTCCTGTATCGCCGGCCCTGAGCACCCCAAGGGTACAGATGCAGTGATGGTGAATGCTTGCTTACAATCAAAAAAGAATGGATGATCCTCAAATAACAAAAAAACTGTATGGGGAAGCCTGAAATATTGCTGAAATTTTCAGAAAAAAATTCTACTAAGTCGGAAGGGCTTGTAAAACATCAAATAAGCAAGCAGAAAGAGCATAGGATATGCTTGTCATGCCTTATATCGGACAATAACCTTTGCGCCGGTCAATCATATAGTTACTTCCTTCCAGTTGCTTGACGCGGTGCTTTATCTGGGAGGCGGCGGCAGACACCTCGCCGAAATGTTTGAATTTTTTATGCCCTGTCGGAAGAACCGCTATAGAGAGACTTAAAAGACTGAACCGAGTTTCTCTTCCCTGACGATCTTTTTCCACATACCCGCCGGCTTCAATGTCTTCAGGATTGACGAACATATTCCTGACTGCCTTGAAATTAGCCAATATTGTCTTGCACGTAAGCTCGGCCTTATCTTCCTTTACAATAAAAATAAAATCATCTCCCCCCACATGGCCCACAAAACTGCCTTGACGGGCAATCTCCTCAATTACATTTACAATAACCCTTGCGACCATGAGAATGACTTCATCACCACGTGAAAAGCCATAATAATCGTTGTAAGGCTTAAAGTTATCAATATCCACGTAACAAACAGCAAAACCGCCACCGGAATCAAGCGTCTTCTGAATAGCACGGAGAATCGATGTATTACCGGGCAGTTTGCTTAAAGGATTATTATCAAAGACCCGGATCATACGCGACTCGGCAAGTTGAACCCGAGTCAAGAGTATTTCCTGAGAAAACGGCAGAAGCAGAATGTCGTCAACCGGGTATTCATTCCAATCCAGACCGGCACGCATCTCCTGTTCTGAAAGGATAAGGAGTATCGGGATATTGGTCTTCTGGAGACAAGCCGCAACAGCCCTGATCAAATTCAGATCACCACCGTTATCAAAGTCCTTTTCAAGTATCAAAATATCAGGGGGGTCTTCCAGGACAAATGCAATAGCGTCATGAACGGTGGTGCGGGATATCAGTTGATACCCCTTTGACTCCATAAAAATCCGGGGTTCGGGAATTTTCAGAGTGTTTTTTTCAGCGATCAGAATCCGCGACACCGGTCATGCCTCATTTAACTGAATCTGGATGTCCAGGCTGAACCCCTTAACTTCCCAGAGTTTTTCTTCGACTTCTTCAATAATCTGATCCAGATCCTCGGGGACCATGCCCAGTATTGTCCAAGCCCGCTTGTTCAGGGGGGGCACCCAGATATCAGCCGCATGACCGTATCCCCATCCCCTGATCACGATATCACTGAAATGAACAATAGAACTTGCAATTTGCTCATTCTTGGAAGTCCGTGGATCATGGTGGCATGCTACGGGCTCAATCAGCTTAGCCGGCAGATTCCAGCTTTTTGCAAGCCATCCCCCCACTTCGGCGTGATTAAGCCCCAGTATCTCATGTTCAGCCTCCAATGTGGAAATACCTCGTTCGTTGACCAGACCATGAATTTTCTCGAATTCTCCGGGCAACTCCATCTTGATTGCGACCTTTCCAATGTCGTGAATAAGGCCGGCTGTACTAATTTCTTCAGGTTCACTGACCCCGAGACGCTTGGCCAGCACACTGGAGACGACCGCGCATCCGAGCGAATGTTCCCAGAGTTCCACATCCTGGGTTTCCATGAACTCAAAAATGGAGGCGCTTATAATGAGACTTTTTATAACGTTGAATCCGAGAAGTATAATGGCGCTGCTAATTGAACTGATACGCTGGGGAAAGCCGTAAAAAGCGGAATTTACAAGTTTTAAAAGTTTTGCTGCAAGGATATGGTCCTTACTGATCACCTTGCCCATCTGATCTGTTGTTGTATCAGGGTCCTCCGCCATTTTTGACAGCTTCATTACGATTCCGGGGAGTGTGGGCAGATTTTTTACATCACGCAGGGCCTTACGGAACTTCGTCCGTTTTTTTTCATCCATTTAGTGCCTTAGTGGTAATTTTCTTGTTTTTTGTGGCAGAAAAACTCCGAAGTTATATGTGACGCCTGTGGTGCCACATGTTTTAAGGCACTTATCCAGGACCTTTAAAAATTTCCAGTTTATCTGGGTTAGTACCTTAGTCGTAATTTTCTTGTTTTTTATACCCCCTCAAGGGGGTACTGAAAATAGTCCAGGACCTTTAAAAATTTCCAGTTTATCCGGGTTAGGAACTCCGATACTCGACCAGTTTTTTCATCAACTGTTTCATAAGATACATAAGGGGCGGCGTATCCTTTACACGACTGAACCGCTTTTCCATATCCCGCAATTCCTCCTTGAGACTCTTCTCGCCTTTCACCTCGACAGGATGCCCCTCCACAACAATACGTATTATGTCCATTTTGTGAAACCGATCAATCATATTTGAAGTCAAAACGGTTCCCTTGCCGCACAGAATACGTCCCTCCGGTGTTTCCACATCTTTTGCCAGGACCATCCCTTCGGCTGCCTGGGCACTGAGTATTTCCTGCAAAGAACCCTCCCCTTCAATCATGCAACCTATAATATCATGTAATCTCACCAGCGCAGCATCTGCATACTTACAACAACAATAAAATAAATCCTATCGAGTCCGCCTGTTTTTTTCAAGCCTAAACTAACCCAGACAAACTGGAAATTTTCTGATTATAACGGATTTGGGGGAGGCGATGGGTGATGGGTGGCATGGACAAACTTGTTTGTCCGTGTCTCCTTTTTGGCTCGGTGACCAGGCGATTTCATAAATGCGCATGAC
>JAYEJK010000461.1:0-1603 GCA_034660535.1 Thermodesulfobacteriota bacterium
TCAAGGCGCGAACTGCTTTTCCAAGTAGCTCCCCGTTACTGGGTATCAGGTCGTAAAGAGAAATCGGCAATTTTGAAAGAATTCATTGCATCAACAGGCTACGGTCGGAAGTATGCTATTCGTTTACTGTCTCTTCGAGAGATCCCTTCGACTATTGACCTTGCAAAAAAAGGGGAAATAACTCAAGGAACTTTCTTCACATATCAAGCAGGCGATGCTGGGAGATATGACAAGGGCCGGTAAGAATGAGGCCGTTTCAACACCATTGTCTGTGTGCCTGGAGTTCTGGTTGTGGCAATTATCAAACCAATCACATCTACATGGTCCCCGTGCATCTCTTCCTGGCCGTCTTGCCGGAATAAGAGAGCATATGCCTGTAACTCGATAGTATAGGAATTCCCTTTTTTGGGACACGGATTACACAGATCAACACGGATTAGGCAGTGTAATCAGTGAAATCCGTGTCAGAGATTTTTTAAATTAGTCTGTCCCCTATTTAACTTCGTGGTACAAAAACATGATCAAAAACCCCAAATTATGACCGCTCAAAGCATAGCCGACAGGTGTCGAAAAATTTAACAGTAAATAAGTGTGTCGCGCTAACAGCCTGATTTACTTACGACAAATCTGAGGCCTATTTCATTATTTTCTGCCCTCAACCCGGCCGACAATGTCCGGTTTTCAAAAAACTGTAAAGAATTCCGACACCATTTTGGGGCGGATTTTTCTGTAAAAATCTGGTTCTTTCTCTGGGTCGTGAGTATTTGTCTATAATTACAGTGTGTTAAGCAATTTATGAGGGGAGGATGTTTGATTTGTTGGTGCTTAAAAGGTGTCGGATAATTTTGCAGCAGTGGGGACTATGGGCAGGGTGTGTTTTGAAAATGATTGGAAATTCAGTTGGTTAGAGGTTTGGCATTATTATTGCTTTTATATCTGAATAAATAAAAAAGGGCTGAATCTAAAATCAACATTTTAAAGACGGAATAAGGGGAAGGAAGATGAAAAAGTTAATGGCAATGATTGTTTGTTTGGGGATGTTTGGTTTTGCTGGGGTGGTTGGCGCAACGCCGCTCACTTTTACGGATACTACAATGTTCACTGCTACGGGAACAAATCCGGCTGAGGATTTAGACAAGTTTGGATGGGGCGATGTCAATAAATTAGATGGATTGTTGGACTATGTTAAGTGGACCCACCACTATGATTTCATTCCGCCAGCCGAGGAGGTTCTAACGGGAAGTTTAACCCTTGCCTTAAGAGATGATAATGACCCTGGGTGGTTTAAAGCTGAATTGGCCATTGGTTGGGCTGAAAGTGGAGAGTGGGATTTGGGTGAGGTGGATACCGGAAGCTACACTTATGGAGTTACTGCCTCGTACTTGGCGGATGGCGAGTTTACTATAACATTGGCATCTCTCGGTGGTGATTTCTATATTGACCGATCCGATCTAGAAATTACTTATAATCCTGCCCCCGTCCCCGAACCTTCAACCATCCTGCTCATGGGCACCGGCCTCCTCGGCATAATAGGCTTTGGCCGCAAGAAGTTGAACAAAAAGGTTTAACAAGCATAATCACAGCACAATTTCAACTGACTCAA
>JAYEJK010000462.1:0-7018 GCA_034660535.1 Thermodesulfobacteriota bacterium
GGTTCAGGGTTCAGGGTTCAGGGTTCAGGGTTCAGGGTTCAGGGTTCAGGGTTCAGGGTTCAGGGTTCAGGGTTCAGGGTTCAGGGTTCAGGGTTCAGGGTTCAGGGTTCAGGGTTCAGGGTTCAGGCAATATATACATATTTAGTGCCTGAACGAAAACCCTCCAATTTACACTTTTCCTGTCAGGCACTATTTATCTTACCAAATTTCATTCAATCATATAATCAAATTTTTTTAAAAAAATGAGGGTTAATATGTTACCATTAATTTTTGTATTTTTTTTTATAGGGTAAAAGCATCGAATAATACCGCCAGGCAGGATAATTCATATGGATAATTCGACTCGACCCGGAATTCTGAGCGTGGATGACAATCCATTCAACCGGGACCTTATACGGATACTTGTAAAAAAGCAGGGTATACCGATTCAGGAGGCGAAGAACGGTATCGAGGCCCTTGCCATACTGGAAAAATTCGAGTTTGAGCTGATTTTCATGGACCTGCTCATGCCTGAGATGGACGGCTTTGAGACAACAAAAAGAATACGCCGTATGGGGATAAAGACGCCCATCGTTGCTGTCTCTGCAATCAGCTTGAAGCAGGATCGGAGACGCGCCATGGAATCAGGGTGCGATCATTTTCTGTCCAAACCTTTAGACATGCCTGAATTTTTGAAAATTATCAAAAAATATGTCCTGGATGAAAAACCTTATGAAAAGGAACCCGCACCTGCCATTGATCCCAAGGAGGAAGCTCGCAAGATCACACTCTCTCACGGCTTTAATTTCTCGAATTTTAACCTGCTTCTCGTAGAAAGAGATGAATCGTTGTCAAAGCGTTATGAAAATATGCTGCGGGAGATCGGTTTCCAGGTCCAACGCGTCCGCAACGGTAACGAGGCATGGGAGCGCCTTCAGGATTCCGAAAATCGTGTGGAGATCATCGTAAGCAATATTTTTACACCGGGGATAGACGCCCTGGGCCTTCTGGCAATGGTCAAGCGGAAATTCTCAAAAGTCCTGGTTTTCATTTACACTCCACAATACGATGCCGGGACTTTTCAGACGGCGATGCAGCAGGGGGTTGACGGCATTATCCCCAAAAGCGAATTCGAGAGTTCAGCCGCTTCTTTTATTGAATCCGGGATTTCCCAGTCCCTTGCAAGGGGGTCCCGGGTCTGGAATGCCACCACGGCCATGCAGGTGCGCCGCGCCCAGAAGCAGTTAATCAGCTTCGGCTGTTCTAAATTTAAATCGTGCGATTTCTGCGACATTGCATATTCCACATTACAGGCGGCAGGAGGAGATATGGCCCGGTGTCGCAGATTCAACAGGGCCGGACGGTGCGGAGTCGTGCTGGGTGATGTCGCCGGACATGATGTAACAAGTTCATATATGAGCGCAATATTTTCAGGTATGCTCACGTCGATCTGGAATAATCATCAAAATCCGAAAGAGCTTTTAAAGGTCCTCAATGCCGAGTTGATCAAAGCCGGACACAGCACCACGCACATCTGTGCAACAGTAATCCTTTTTGACGGGAAAAGGGCCGGCATGAAGATTGCCACGGCGGGAAATCCAGGCGGTCTCCTGCTGACCAGAGCTTTAGACGGGCAAGTTAAGATTCGGAAACTTTACGGTGGAGGAATGGCGCTGGGTCTTCTTAAAAAAGAAAACCTGTTTATTTACGAGGAAATTAATTTCAGCGAGGAATCGTACATCCTCTTTTTCTCCGACGGAATTGAACCGGAATGGGCGGAAGAGGCTCTGTCCGGTGACACGGAAATATTTTCACAAAAAAATACAAAGGGGTTCAGCCGGAAACTCCTTGACAGGATTTTGAAAAAGCATGGACAGGAGGACGATATGATCTTACTGTCTCTTCATGTGCCGGAACAGTTCGAGACTGAGAATCAAGGGTTTGATTTTTCTTTTCTCGCATGCTACGAAGGTGTGGATGAAGCCTGCTTATGGGCCTCGGAACTCTTGAACCCGGGCACAATACCTGAAGGACATGATGTTGATTTCGTGCTCCTTCTGCTGCGCGAAACCCTTCTGAATGCAGTGGAACACGGCAACAGAGAAAATCCTGATGCCTATGTCGATCTTTCACTCTTCTTCGAACAGGATAAGTTGAGGATCGAGGTCTCAGATGAGGGGCCGGGATTTGAACTTGATGACAAAAAAAAGGAGATGGAATCATGTGACGGGTTACAGATAGGAAAACGGGGCCTGCCACTCATGGTTGAGATGGCAGACTCCATAGAAGTGGACGGCGGAACGGTTGCACTCGTGTTTAGTCGAAGGACGAGTGATGAAGGATAAACCATAGGGAGATAGGCATGAAGGTTGAGAATAAGGACGGCGCTCTTATTCTGGCTCCAGGTACGGATCTGGTTGCAAGCGGCATTGAGAAGATGAGAAACTCTATCCTGGCACATTTGAAGGAGTATCCGGATGCATCGAACATCGTTCTTGATGCAGATGGAATCAAAGTTGTTGATTCACTTGGCGTTAATCTCATCATAGGTCTGTACCGGCAGGCGGATGCCGAATCCAAAAAATTTGAGATCATTAATGCGAACGAAAAATTCATGAAGGTCGCAAATTTTTTTCGATTTCCATCACTTTTTACGGTGAAGATGGGGGAGGAATAATATTTCCTTGTAATCATTACAAAAAATCGTTATTATTTTATTATTTAATTTCTTTTTACAAAAGCATCCTGATGAAAATCAAGATTGAAAATCCGAATCGCAGAATTCTGATCATTGACGACAATAAGGATATCCACGAAAATTACAGGGATATCCTGTTGGTTCTTCCTGCAAAGACCAGACTTGACAATCTGTTGGACGATTTCCTGGACGACTACGAGAAGCAGGAGCGGTTCGATGCTCCAAATTTCATCATTGACTCGGCATATCAGGGCAATGAAGGCTATGAAATGGCACGGAAGGCCTTTGATGAAGGTAATCCTTACGCTATGTCTTTGTCGAAATGTTAATGCCCACCGGTTGGGACGGTTTGGAAACAATCTCCAGGATGTGAAAAATAGATTCCGCGCTCCAGTTCGTTATCTGCACGGCCTATTTAGATTATTCCTGGGGTGATTTCAGAAAAAAACTGGGTGACACCAGCCGCCTGCTTGTCCTTAAAAAACCCTTTGACCCTATTGAAGTCCAGCAAATGGCCTGGTCCCTTACCGAGAAGTGGAATCTGGCTAAAAAGGCTGAATTGACTGTCGACGATCTTGAAAAAATAGTTCAAAAGCGTACCGAAGAATTTCAGGATGCCAAAGAAGAGGCAGAGATTGCGAACCGTTGCAAGAGCGAGTTCCTTGCCAACATGAGCCACGAGATCCGTACGCCGATGAACGGCGTCATCGGCATGGCCTCTCTTCTGTTGGATACAGACCTGAGTGAGCGGCAGAGGAGGTTCGCGGAACTGATCCAAAACAGCGCCGAAGCGCTGCTCGTAATCATCAATGATATTTTGGATTTTTCCAAAATCGAGGCCGGGAAATTAGAACTCGAACCTATTGATTTTGATCTGCGTGTAGCGCTCGAGGATGCCAGTGATCTTATTGCCATGCGCGCCGAGGCAAAAGGCCTTGAACTTATTTTCCTGGTATCGCCGGACACGCCCTCGCGACTGCGGGGTGATCCCGGCCGCCTTCGCCAAATATTAATCAATCTTGCCGGCAATGCAATCAAATTTACCTCCGAGGGAGAAGTGGCGGTAAAAGTCAGTTGTGAACGCGAGACCGATGATCATGTTTTGCTTTATTTTGAGGTTACGGATACCGGCATAGGGATCCCCGAACATCAGCGGGAGGCTCTGTTTAAGGACTTTATGCAGGCTGACGCATCCACGACCCGCAAGTATGGCGGAACAGGCCTTGGACTTTCTATCTCAAAGCGGCTTTGCAAAATGATGGGCGGAAAAATCGGGGTTAGAAGTGTTGAGGGAAAAGGTTCAACTTTCTGGTTCACTGCTGCTTTCCGGAAATCAGACATGTCAAAATTACCAGCCGAAACCCCTAAAAAAGATATCAGCAATGAACGTATTTTGATTGTGGACGACAATTCGACCAACCGCCAATGGCTCTCGGTCCTGCTGGCATCCTGGAATTGCAGAAATGACGAGGCCTCTGACGCACAGACCGCTCTTGACATGCTTTATGCCGCGAATGATACCGGCGATCCATACCGCATTGCCATCCTGGATATGCGGATGCCCGGCATGGACGGGAAGATACTTGGAAAAAAAATCAAGAAAGATGAGAAAATCGCCGACACCAGACTGGTGATGATGACATCTCTTGCCAGACGTGGAGATGCGGCTCTTTTTGAAGGGATCGGGTTTGCCGCATATCTGCCCAAACCAATCAAGCAGTCTGTTCTTTACAACTGCCTTGCAATGATTCATGGGGGCAAATCGTCTTTCAAAGCAACAAAGAAAGAACCTATTATCACCCGTCATTCCGTCGCAGAGGCCAAACGACGTGACATTCGCGTCTTGCTTGTTGAGGACAACATCACAAACCAACTCGTGGCCCGGGAGATTCTGGAAAAGGTTGGATTTCAACCGGACATTGTGGAAAATGGCCGGCAAGCGGTTGACGCCGTAAAATCAAAACCGTATAACCTGGTGCTGATGGACTGTCAGATGCCTGTGATGGACGGTTACGAGGCAACCCGTGAGATCAGGAAACTCGAGTCTGTCGGCGACGCTTCCTCCAATGGTTACAATCCCGCGGAAGTGCCGATTGTCGCCATGACGGCCCATGTCATGCAGGGAGACCGGGAAGCTTGTATCAACGCGGGCATGGATGACTACCTCTCTAAACCGATCGATCCCCGAAAACTGATTGATATGGTGGAGCATTACTCAGACAGGGAGTCCACAGCGGCGGAAAGAGCATCCGAACCTCCTCCTACGGATAAATCGCCTGCCAAAGAACCGGAAGCAGCAGCCCCGCACCAACCCGAAAAAGCCCACGCGCTAAAGGAACCCGCAGAAAAAGAAGCGAATGAGACGATTTTCAACAAGGCCGATATGCTGAGGCGTGTCATGAACGACGAGGGGATCCTGAAAAGACTTATAAACGGTTTCTTTGAACACGCACCCGGCCATCTCGTTTCCTTGAGAGAGACCCTGGATAATAATGATGCTCCCGGGGTTCAGCTTCGTGCCCATACAATCAAGGGTGTAGCTGCAAACTTCAGCTCAGCGCCCCTGCGCGACATTGCCCACCAAATAGAGATTGCCGGAAAGGAGGCTGACCTTAAAAAGGCTGAATCCTTATTTCCTGAACTCCAGAATAAATTCGATCTTCTGTCAAAAGCCCTTGAGCAGGAAAAATAGGCGGGGTCAGGGGTTTACGGGTTCAAATGATTGACAACTATTCGTTCGGAAAAATTGTAATTGACGGTCAGGTCTACACAAATGACCTGAAAATCATCGGAGGCAGAGTATCTTCCGGGTGGTGGCGGAAAAGCGGGCACAGCGTCTCGGTTGATGATGTCACCGATATCCTCGCAGCAAAGCCTGGTGTCCTTATTCTGGGAAAAGGCAACCCGGGCCTTATGAAATCAGAGGCCGCTCTTCGAAAGGCATTAAAGGCCAACGGAATTGAACTGATTGAACAAAACACGTCAAAGGCGGTACGAACTTTTAACCGTATGATGGAAGAAGGCAAAGATGTAGCAGCCGGATTTCATCTTACGTGTTAGTGCCTTAGGAACAGAGAGGAACTTGATGCTCGCAACCTGCGCGACCTCTCTATCACGTAATCCCTCAAGTAATCCCTAATAGTCGGAAAAGACCGGCCCAGTCCTTTTCGTCCAACCGGGTCAGGCCGGCCTCTCCGGCAAGCCGCCGGGCTTCCTCAAATTCTTCAGGCAATAGTGATCGGTTAATTGGCGGATATTGGGAAGCCAGGCCGCACGGACGGTACTGGGCCATCACGTTCACATATGTTTCTGAAGAAATCTCGCGGGCCAGAAACCCCATGATCTCTTTTGTTTCTTTAAGCCCCCCAGGCATCACAAGGTGGCGGACCAGAAGTCCATGCACGGCAATTTGCCTTTGGTCCAAAACAAGACCTCCCACTTGGCGATGCATTTCAAGAATCGCCTCCCTGGCCCGTTCCGGATAATCAGGCGCCTTGGCAAAGCGTGATGCCTTTTCAGGGTCCCAGAATTTGAAATCAGGCATATAAATATCAACAACACCGTCCAGCAGCCTCAATGTGTCCACAGAATCGTAACCGCTGCTGTTGTAAACAATGGGAATCGAAAGCCCATTTTTAACGGCATGAGGCAGGGCAGCCAGAATCTGGGGCACAACGTGGGTCGGGGTCACGAAATTGATATTATGGCAGCCCTGTTTCTGGAGCTTTATCATCATTGCAGCGAGCTGCTCGTCAGTCGCTTCGATCCCGTCCCCCTGGTGGCTGATCCCGTAATTTTGACAAAAGATACAGAGAAGATTGCAGTGCGTGATAAAAATTGTTCCTGAACCCTTCCGGCCGACCAGCGGACTTTCCTCGCCAAAGTGCGGATCATAGCTTGAAACAACCGCCTTAAGACCCGTCTTGCAGATTCCCATTTTGTCATTTAGTCGATCTATCTTGCATCTTCTCGGGCAGAGTACGCACTCCGAAAGTAATGCATACGCCGATTCAATCCGTTTCTCAAGTTCGCCGGATTCCTGCAGTTCGAGATAACCGGGAACAAAAGATTGGTTGTCCATAATATTAACCACTTAATCTAATGCATTTATGGGGTTGGTTTTAATTTCGGCCACAAGTCTTTCATTGGGCAAAGGTGGGCACAGCCCACCCTACAAAAAATACATATTTCCACCATGTTATTCTTAGTTCTCTTGTAGGGTGGGCTATGCCCACCGTTATAATGGCCGAAGTTAAAACCAACCCCGCATTTATAGCTGAACACCAGCTAGGTGTGCGGATGATTGACAAGTTTATGGGCATTGATTATAAAAGAATGTTT
>JAYEJK010000463.1:0-7002 GCA_034660535.1 Thermodesulfobacteriota bacterium
CTTCAAAAAAAACTACTGCTGGATATGGATTGCTGTTGATCGACATGGAAAAAGATTCGTCAACTGCGTATTGGGCAACCGTGACACAGCAACCGGCAAACAACTGTGGGATGTCCTCCAAGACAAAGAAATCCAACAGGTGATGACAGATTTTTGGAAACCTTACGAGCATTTTGTCCCAAGCGATATACACATACAATCGAAAGCAGAAACGTATACAGTTGAAGGCTACAACAGTTTGTTTCGTCATTTTCTTGCAAGACTCAGAAGGAAGACGAAATGCTACAGTAAAAGTAAAAAAATGCTTCTGTGTTCCGTCATACTCTTAATGCTCAAATGGAACGATGGACTGTCAGCTATATTAAATTAACAATGCCCGATTTTATGGCTGGGTACTTGTTTGTGTTATCCCCTATTCTGGCTCCTGTAACAGTTATAAACAACAGAGAAAAACCCCATTTTCCTGCAATTCTTGTAGCCAATCATAATTCAGCCATAGACCCTTACCTCTTCGGGGCACTTTCCATCGAAAATTGTTTTGTCACCTCCTGGCCATTCGCGATCCCCATCTATGGTTCACTGATGAGACTTGCTGGTTATATTAATGCTGAAGATGGCTGGGATGAGATTAAGAAGAAGGGGGCAGCTCTTCTAAATTCAGGCTCCTCTCTGACTATTTGGCCGGAAGGACACCGTTCGCGAGATGGCCGTCTTGGTCGTTTTAAAAAAGGTGCATTTGCCCTTGCAGTGGAAACAGGATATCCTGTGGTGCCGGTTTGTATCCTTGGCTCAGGAAGAGTCTTATCTCCAGGAGAACATTTTTTTTCTCCCGGCCAGGTCAAATTGATTATCCATGGACCTGTATATCCTGACACCCACGGTGACAAACAGCAAAGCATTACAGCCTTGCGAGACAATGTTCACCAGATTATCGAAAAAACACTTCAGGAAAACCTCCATTTTTCATTAACACCAGGTCTTTTGGGGGACAATACAAAAGCTTCAGCCTCAGACGTCCAAGGAAAACAACATGGATCCATCTAACGAATAGCGTTTTATCAATCGTCCCGTCATGGAGTGAGCACCAAGGGCAACGATGGCGAAGGCTTTTTGCAGAACCAAGGATTGCGGCAGTAACTCAACGGGATGATTGATAAAATGTTGTTGAACGTAGCCGCTTTGCGCCTCGGAGGATCAATCTGCCTTTACTATGGTGATTATATAGACACCATCGGGAGATTGCAAATTGAAAGAATGGAACAAGGTAAGCAAAAGGAGGGTGTTTCCCGGTCGATCCCGGAGTGTTTGGTGACTTTTCATGGATCTATTTTAGCAAAGAGTGGAGCATGTGAGCAACCCTGTTGAGATGGGACCCTCAACAGGGCGCACGTCTCCTGTTACGCCTAAGCGCATAGTTTGAATATTAGCAAACTGCAGAACGTTATTGCCGTTAGGGATGTGGAAATAAATAACTTACCCATATAGCGCTCAGATTTAGGTCAGGTTCGATCAAGTAACCACTTTTAAAACCGCAGGCATAGCCGGGCTACGTTGAGGATTTTAAAAGTAGTTACTTGGTCGAAGATGGCCTGAAGATGGGATGGGAGATGGGTAAGTTATTTATTTCCACATCCCTTATGTCGGGTCCCGAGAAAGCCTCGGCAATTCGGCTATTGTACGCATTCGTCCCTTTTGACACTTGGGGCAGAGAGTGATGTCGATACCGGTTAACCTGAGCATTAAATCAACGGTACTTTCCTTGATCATTACCGGTATCTCTGCACGCGGGTCAATGAGTTTTCTGAGCAGCGGGATGTACTTGCCCTTGTTAGTGTGGGCCAGAAAGCCAAAATAACGGATTTTCATGAAGCCGTCCGGCAGGACATGGAGGAGGAAACGGCGGATAAACTCCGTCGCCGGAACTGTTTTCCCCTTGAGCGTGTTGTTATCGCGTCTGTCCCGATAGGCGAAGGTCACCTTGCCATTGTCGATGGCCTTGATCCGGTTGTTGCTGATTGCTACCCGGTGAGTATAGCGACCGAGATATTCGAGTACTTGTTCTGGGCCGGCAAAGGGACGTTTGGCATAAACGACCCACTTTTTCCGGCCCGTCTGACTGAGTAAGGCCTTGAAACTCTCGGGCGAGGAAAACTTGGCGGTCTTGCCTGGAAAGATCAGCTCCCCTTTGTCATAGGCCTTCAGAAGTTTTGCGAGATATCGCCTTTTGAATTCCTTAGCCACTGATTTGTTTTTAAACAGGTACTTCTTTTTTTTCCTTGCCGGCTTCCATTTTTGTCATCAAATGAGATAACTCCGGCCGGGATCAAGCAATGCAGGTGAAAATGATCAAGAAGCAACTGGCTCCAGGTATGAAGGACAGCAATAAACCCGAGCCTGCCACATGCCTCCACTGCGGGTCTCCGGCAAAGGCCTGCAGGGTCTCATTGACCGCGGCAAAGAGGACCTGAAAGGCGATCCTCTTGTTGCAGAGGATTAATGCATTGAGATCATGCGGGAGGGTAAAAACGTTATGGAAATAGCCGCAAGGCAGCAGTTCGGACTTCCGTTCGCCCGGCCACTTTTCCTTGGTCAAGGTCTGACATTTCGGGCAGTGCCGATCCCGGCAGGAGTTGTAGCTGTTTTGTACATAACCGCACTCGCTGCATACCTGGACGTGACCTCCCAGTTCGGCAGTGCGGCACTGACAAATGTGGCGCATAACCTTGGCCTGCTCGGCTGATATGGAAAGTATCCGGTGAAACTAGAGGGCCATAGAGACGGAAGATATCGGCAACTTCAAATCCGGGTTTGTTTTCGTCTGTGTTACTGAGAGAGAGTGGCGCATATATTTTACGCATTTCACTCACCTCCCTCAAAGCTGTCCAGAGGACTTTTAACCCTGGAGATGGAATCCGGAGTAAGATGAAGGTATCTGAAGGTGGTCTTGATGGAAGCGTGCCCAAGGAGCCGCATGATGGTGTAAATGTCGGTTCCCTGCTGTAGAAGATGGGAGGCAAAGCAGTGTCGAAGCGTGTGAATACCGCGGCCGGAGGTTATGCCGGCTTTTTTTTAGCGTTGTAGTAAATCTGCTGGGCCGTTGATATCGGCATGGGCAGATCAGGATTCCTGCTGCCGGGAAAGATCCATTGATTTTCCGGCCGATATTCCCGCCAGTAGGCCTTGAGGATATCGAGGAGTTTCTGGGAGAGAATGGTATAACGGTCTTTACGCCCTTTGCCTTGCTCAACCAGGATCATCATCCGGGAAGGGGCGCTTTCGATATGATGGGTCTGGAGCTTGACCACCTCACTGACCCGCAGGCCCGCGGAATAAACGGTCATCAACAGAGCACGATGCTTAAGGTTGGTGACGGAATCGAGAAAGCGGAAGACCTCTTCCCGAGACATCACCTTGGGCAATTTTCTTATCCGTGGCCTTGGTGGGATGCTGAACCGGGTATTCTCCCATTTAAGGAAATCCCCGTAAAAACATTGCAGGCCGGAGAAGACGACGTTACAGGAACTCCAGGCAAGTTTACGAAACTCAATAAGATAGTGAAGATACTCCTGAATATCCTTGTCGTTGAGCGTATCCGGTACTTTCATGTGGAATTGGGCAAGCCCGAATACTGAGTTGATGTACGCCAGGCTGGTTTTTTCCGAATACCGCTTTACGGTAAAGAATTTGGTGAAATCTTCTTTTAACTGGGTGCTCATTCTGGTTCTCCTTTTCATAAGGGTTGGTAATTGGCATTCAGAGTGAATGCCTCCTTAAATAGAAGGATCGCCAGAAGCAGGAAAATTCCTTAATAAAAAGGAGTGATCAGGCAATAAAAATCAAAGGGCGGAAGTTAGTGCAGTCCTTAATCCGCGAAGCGGTTACGTTCAACTCCACAATGTTTTCCCTCCAACAGGCCCTCAGTCTGAGAACCGCCGAAGCAACACGTGTTGAGCCCTCTCAGCTCACATTACTTCGTGAACATCTACGGCATGCAGCACGGACGCCTTTATATAAAAACATATTCAGTCAAATTGGTTTCTCACCTGATAACATTTCATCAATCAGAGATCTTGCCGAACTCCCGCTGACTAACAGAGAAGATATTGAACAGGGACAATCCATGTTGGACCCTGGAGAGGGAATGACCTACGCAGATATCGCTTTGACATCCGGAACCACTGGTGAAGCTGTTATTGTCCCTTATACAACAAGGGATCTCAACCGGTTAGCGTTTAATGAAACAATGGGCTTTTATGGTGCAGGGATACGGCAGGGAGACAGGGTGCTTCTTGCCGTGACCCTTGACCGTTGTTTTATTGCCGATCTGGCCTATTATTCCGGTCTTGTGCGCCTTGGCGCAACCGCTATAAGAAGCGGACCAGGGCAGCCTGCCAGGCAATGGAATCTGATTCAAAAATTGCGTCCCAAGGCCATTGTCGGGGTTCCATCTTTTTTGCTGCGTCTTGCAGTGTGGGGGAATGAAAATGGGATTAATACGAGAAAATGCGGTATTGAATCGTTGATAACTATTGGTGAGCCGATTCGCAGCCCTGATTACAGCCCTACCCTTCTTGGAAAACAACTTGAAGATGCATGGGGAGCAAAGATCTATTCATCCTATGGTGCCACTGAATTCGAAACCGCATTTTGTGAATGTTCCGCCTCCTGCGGTGGTCATGTACATCCAGAGTTGATGATCGTTGAAATTGTTGATGATGACGGAAAGCTCTTGCCCGATGGACAACCTGGGGAGGTCATCGTTACCCCTCTTGGGGTGGAAGGTTTTCCTTTGGTACGTTTTCGGACAGGTGATATTGCCCGTCTGGCAGGGACACCCTGCCAATGTGGCTGGCAGACGAAGCGACTAGGTCCCATAGAGGGCCGATTGGCCCAACGTTTAAAATATAAAGGGACAACGCTCTATCCTGAAATGATTTTTCATGCACTGCAGGAATATGCAGTGCAGACGGTTTATGTTGAAGTTCGTGCTGCCGCCGATTTATCAGATGAATTAACCGTTGTCGTCGGCTCTGATGACCAACAGATTACCAAGAAAATAGTAGAAGATAGACTGCAGGCCCATCTTCGAGTCCGGCCAAAAGTAGTGGTGAAAAAACAGGCCGAAGTTCTTGCTGTTATGGGCAAGGATGGTGGCCGGAAGCTGAAAAAATTTTTTGATTTTCGCTCATAAATTATATGACGGAAATATTCTTGGTGCCTTATCAGTTATTTTCGTGTTATTTACGGTAAAAAAAATGAAAAATCACTATAAAATCAAAATATTAGGGTCTACTGTTAAGGCACTTATTATGCCCCTCAAGGGGGGTACTGAAAAGAGTCCCTAAAACCTTAATGTCTTTTCCAGTTTATCTGGGTTAGGAGTTTTATAAATAATGACATGTTTAGGTGATCAGTTGGGGATGGAATTTTCCCCAAAAGAAATTGCAGCAGCACGCGCCCGAAACGGCTTGTTGTCCATGGAACTGGAACTATCAAGGACATGCAATCTTCGTTGTGTATATTGCTATGCATCATCAGGAAAGCCCTTGGAAAATGAGCTGAATCTTGCTGAGATTGAAGATGTTGTTGAGCAGGCAGTCCAGCTTGGAGCCAAAAAAATTATCGTCCTCGGTGGTGGAGAGCCCCTGCTTTATCCCCAGCTGCTTGAGGTGCTTGATTGTATCATACACAAAAAATCTTGTGGTTGATCTCTTCACCAACGGAACCCTGATTACCCCCGATTTTGCCAGGAAATTATATATGCGGGGGGTGGGGGTCGTTATCAAAATGAACAGCCGTAAAGCCGCCATCCAAGACTTCCTTGCTGACCGTGAAGGAACATTTGCCGCTATAAACAAGGGCCTGACCGCATTACTGGAAGCAGGATACCCGGATGAGGAGCACAGCCTGGGCATTGAAACAATTATTTGCCGACAAAATTATGCCGAATTACCGGACCTGTGGCGCTGGGCTCGCAGACAGGAAATAGTCCCGTACGTTGAAGCTATGACGCTCCAAGGCCGGGCAACTGATCACCCCGAACTTGAAGTTTCTCCTAATGAGATAAAAACACTTTTCGAAACGTTGTCCAGGATAGACTCTGACGAACTTGGCTGTAACTGGACACCTCATCCTCCTCTTGTTGCCTCCCAATGCGCTCGCCATGAATATTCCTGCACCATCACCTCAAACGGCGAAGTGCATCCATGTCCCGGTGTCAATATTTCAGCCGGCAATATCCGTGATCAGAAACTTGCTGATATTTTAACGAATAGTACAATGATCCAGGAGTTGCGTAATATCCGTACCAACATAAAAGGTCAATGTGCTGCTTGCGAAATAAATGATCAGTGCTATGGGTGTCGTGGCCATGCCTATCAGGTCACCGGGGATTATCTGGCAGAAGACCCGCTATGTTGGTTGAAAAAATGATGTTTGCATAATGGGATGAAAATACAAAAAAGAAAAAAATTAAAATGAAGTCAGCTGGTAAGACGTTCATACTAATAACCTTTATTTCTAGTCCGTATTTCGCACTTTAAGGCGATGAAATTTTTTCATTTTTTCATTTATTTAATATTATCAGCATGTTAGGGGCATGGAGATATTTTGGTCATTCTTGTAACAAGCTGATTTTTTTAAATATTTTTTTGAGGGGGTTCAATGTAGAGGCTGTATGCTCTACTGGAAATAAAATTTTTTTGTTGACAGCCTGTTTCGCCCTGCGCTATTTTGCACACAAACATATCGGAGGGCGAGAAAATGTTTTTCAAGGATACCTATTCCAAAAACTCAAAGTCTCCTGTATTGCAGCTGTTTGAGAGTGTTCGCACTCAACGAGGCCCAAAGCCGCGATTGGTTGTATCTCTGGGTACCAAATTTATAATTCCAAAATCGGATCGTAAAGAAGTTGCTCGTATTGTAAGGGAGCGGCTAAGCGGTCAATTGTCTTTATTGGCAAATAATTCGCAGTTGATTCAATATGCCGACTATGTGGTAAAA
>JAYEJK010000464.1:0-6996 GCA_034660535.1 Thermodesulfobacteriota bacterium
GCAAGAAATCAAAAGGGTGAAATATTTTTAAATAGTTACACGCAACTGTTAAGGTACTTATACCCCTCAGGGGGGTACTGAAAATAGTCCAGGACCTTTAAAAATTTCCAGTTTATCTGGGTTAGAAATCCAGGTTCCATTCTTCTTCAACCGGTTTTTCCTCGTGAGTTTCGTCCAGACCAACCAGTTGAAAAGGATTTTTTACTTCCTTTTTGGTCTGGTTGCCCAGGATATCCCTCACTATGATCATGCATTCAATATTGTCCGGCACATCGGCGTCCGGGAATGACAGGTTCACGTCGGCAGGAAGGGTGTTACCTTCTGTCTGCTTGAGAAGTACATTGTCGATGGACCATATCTCGATCTGCCAGAAAGATATCGGTATCTCGCCGGTGTGTTGAATGTTTACCAGAATGTTTTTATCCTGCTTTTTCGCCGTGAGTTCAACAACCGGCAGTGTGCGCGATATTGTTATCTCCTGTGATGTGATTGATTCGTTGTCTGCCAGGTCCCATGCCTTGAGAATAATGTTGAAAGTGCCTTTGTCTACAAAATTGCCGCCGGATGTCTGCCCCTTCCAGAGAAATTTATCAGGTATATTGCCCTTACCGTCACCGGCCAGGATCGTTTTTCCCTCTTGATCTTCAATTGAGATTTTCCATCTGGCGATCTGTTCCTTTTTCTGAAGCGAGGGCATGATTACGACTTTATCGCGCATCACGTTTTCCCGGCTTGCCAATCCTTTGATATTGAGTCTCGTGTTCGGTGGTCTGCCGTCCACGCAGTATTCTTCAAGAAACGAGGTTTTTTCGTCCCCTGAAGACCAGCGGAGGAGCACATTGACCGGGTAGACTCCTTCCCTGTATGATGAAAGCCATGTTGCTTCGTAAAAGCCGGTTTCCGGTGATTTCAGGGCAAGATGAAGGCGGTTTCCCTCTCTGAAGAAAACCCTGGGCTCTTTTCCCGAGTCTTTTGGCAGAGAAAAGCGGACCATGGCGCCTATTTTTTCCCCGGGCCGCACATATTTTCCTGTCAGGCTCCATGAATCAAGTTCAAGGTCGGACTTCTCAGGCGGCAATGTCTGTCCCAGCCGTTCAGGCCAACCTGTCATGATCTCCTTAACGATATGCGGCATAAGGTCATCGACTGAATCCGGTTCTCCGATTCCCAATATCCGTCGAGTGTTGGAATGACTGACTCCCCTTGAATTCGACCATATCGTGACCCCGTCTTCAGTCCGGATAAGGCTCAAGGTAAGCCCCAGAAGGGGGATACTTTCTCTCTTGCGCTGGCAGAGTGTGCCCAGGAGAATGAGGTCGGCGCCTAAATAGTCCCTTGCCTCAAAAATATGGTTCGAGTACATATAGCCCAGCCAGCGTATGCGGTTTTTGGCCATAAAGGAGATGACATCCGGTTCGGAAACAACATCAAGCCCCTTTTCTGCAAGAATTTCCGACAAGATTCCGGTGAGTTTCAGGTCAACTCCATTCCGGCCATGGCTTAAGTCTTCCACAGGGAAGACCGCCACAGTCGTTGCTCCTGCAGCCGCAAGGTTTGTCAGGTAGAAGAAAGCTGCTAATATGATTATTTTAGTAGTCTGCATTGATAAAGGTTCAAAGGTTCATGGGTTCAGAGGTTTAGAGGTCAGGTAACCCTGAACCCCGAACCTTTGAACCCTGAACCCTTAGTAGTCTATAATGCATCAGCAGCGGCTGAGGTGTGGGCCATGGTGGCAAGCATTGTACGTATCAGTTTCATACCGATGTGGTATGCGTCATAAGATGCCATTCCAAACAGGCGCCTTACCAGTGAATCACCGTTTGCGTGGCCGCTTGCCTGCCAGAGGATCAATCCTGCGCTGGGCTCGATAAGCATCAGTGTAATGGAAATCTCCGGGTAGGTGACATTGCCCCTCTTGCCTTCGCCTGCCTCGTCCACGGCGCCCACGAGAAAGGCCTGCGCATTAAGTTTCTGTCCCAGCCGTTTAAGTGTCCCTTTGTCAAGGGGGTCGCCTGGTTCAAAAACCTCTTCTTTTAGCGCAGCGTCGACCAACCCTTTGTCCACAACGTCGAAGATGCCCATTGCAAGCACCTGGGTTATGGTCATATTCCTGACCCTGAAAGCAGTGTATTCCTCTTTGGTGTGGTTTTCAAACTGCAGCACTGCTATCTTGTTAATATAACTTAAATCAACATCTTCCCGAAGAAAGGATTGGGAGCTGGATTTGGCGCCGCATCCCCCTGACAGAAGTAATAAAGGCAGTATCAATGCAACAAGTAAATAGTTTCGCATCAGTCGTGTCCCTCTTTAAATAGTTGTTACAGCACAGAGAACCTTACGGTCAGATCGGCTGTAATGCTCCATGAATCTTCATTTTCCTCGTTTGTATCATTTGTGTTATTAGTATTGGCGTCGTCCTCATCACCATCCATTCGGGTTGTCCTGTAATCGCCGTCAAGGTCAAGAGACACGTGACGATTTATATTCCACGTACATCCCATGGAATAATTTTGGCTTGTCTCGTCCTCGGATTGATCGTATCCCACGTCGAAGTTCATCCGCACCTTTTCAGTGGGGGCCAGGGATGCGCCCAGAGTGAGTTTTGTCAAGGGATCATCAGCCCAGCTATACGATCCGTGTGCGGTTATGGAAAGGAATTCAGATACGCGCCAGTTTAAACTTGATCCGATATCAATGGGGATCCTGTCTTCCTCTGATTCCGAGTCGTCCGTGGCGTCAAAGTCAAGTGTCGCGGTCATCTTGGGGGTCAGCCGGGCGGTGAATCCCAGGCCTGCGCTCCGGGTTGAGCTTGATTTCCCTGTCTCGATATCGTCAGTCAGATTGACGGACATGTCCAGATCGGCATTCAGGTCAGGGTAAAGCAGCGCAGATGATGTAACACTGAAGGTGTGGTTAGTGTCCGTGTGGACGCCGTCTTCATACCTTTCTCCCCTGGTGACCCCCAGGCTTACATCCAGGGTCGGCAGGATCGGGGAGGAGATGTTCAGTGTGTATGATCGGTTTAACTTGTCTGGTTCGTCAATCGCTTCCGACAGGGAGTCGCTGATACTGAGTGTTGTCTCCATATCAGGTAAAGGCATCCATCTGACGCTGCTCGAAATTGTTCTCTGGGATGATTCGTCATTGTCCGAGGAGTCCATTGACTGTAAGGTAATACTGCAGTCAATGGAAAGATCAGGCGTAATAGCCAGGTCCATGCTGAAGTCGCTGATTGACTCGGTCCTGTCCGATTTTTCCGTAGCGGATGACTGTCCCTCTGAAGTGACCTGCCGAGCGGCATCCACCTCTGTAATGGTTGTTTCGGATGGTGGATCGACAGCCACAACCTTGAGATAGGTTTTATAAAACCGGTAAACATCCACTTCAAATCGTTGCCTTGATGAGTTGTACGATGTGGATGCGTTTGAAGTGAGCCGGGTCCATTCAGTATTATTGTCAATATCGACATCGTCATCGCAGTAATAGACGTCCCATTGAAAGGCGGCCGGGTTTGAGACATCTTTCTCGGTATAGACATAAAAGAGGTCAATCTGTTCCCGGTTGACTTTAATGACAATGTTTAAGTCCTCTTTAGCGGGGTCGATCTCCGCAGCATCCGTGTCAAAGTCATTGTCATCCAGGAGGTTATTTATATGGAGGGACGTTGATCCCTTGTCGGGAGAGTCATCATGGCCTGATAGAGTATGGGTCCAGGTCGTGATTCCGAAATATGCAAATCCTGACTCATCAATAGATGATCTCGATTCCGTGTCGTTGATTGTGAATTGCTGTGAGAGTGAAAGAGTGAGGCGGTTGTCCCAGAATAATTGCGTTGCCTCAAGACGGGCGTTATGGTCGATTGACTCTGATTCGCTGCTCTCGATCTCATCAGAGGATGTGTTAAAGCCGTACCGATAATAGATTGTGAAAATATCCAGGTCCCAGTCCAGCGTGAATCCCATGTCAAAGTCATCCGAATTATCAATGTCGTTAACGCTGTAATCGAGGCGGAGTTCAGGCCATAATTCTTTATCCCAGGCGCTGGTGATGGAACATTGGGCGTTGATCGGGTTGTCTTCGTCAGTCTCTTCGTCGGTTTCTTCTTCGTCGATGTCAATTGTGGTCGATGAGGAGAGGTCAAAGAGAAAAATGTCATTGTTAATTGAAAGAGAGAAGTTGGGCGTGGCTGTCTGAGTCGCCTCGTTTTCTTCATCGACTTGCATACTGTACCGGAGCGATTCGTTCAGGCTGATGGCCTCGGTTATATCCTGATCAAGGTTTAAATTGACGTTGTACGTACTCGTTATGTCATTTGCATCTTCGCTGTCGGTTGTGTACTTCCAGTTTGCGTTCACGTCAATCGTCCCGGCGCCGCAGATTTTGCAGGAAACCAGACCAATGAGAACATTTAGAAGTATGCCCTTGACAGTCCTGATTCCCATTTTTTTATTTTTGCCGGCCTTCAAAATAAAATTACCGCTCTTGAATTACGAATTAGGAATTACGAATTTTTTTGCTTTGTATATTAAAGTTATTATTTTCATAACATTCGTAATTCCTAATTCGTAATTCGTAATTCGTAATTGCAGTTATGGCGCGGTATTCATGAAATGAATTCAGCTAGATGAGGGCACGTCAGTTTTCAGCCATAACTGGTTAATATTTTATCAAATTTTTGCAAATGTGTCAATTGTGGATAATCGAGTTTTTGGGGATTGTTAAGGAACAGGCATTAAACCAGATTAAAGACAAGAAATATTTTGAGAAATATCAGGGCAAAGGGAAAAAGATTTATCTTTTCGGAGTTGAGTTTGCCGACAGAAATGTGGGAGAGTGGGTGTATGAAAAAACTCCTTAATTGCCCTGTATCCTGGAGTCACAAATTCATGCATTACAAAATCGGTATCATCTGGGGAAAAGCCCGACATGCCCGACATGAAAGATAAAGATTATGTTAATCAGGCGTGAAAACGATTCTCAAAGTTGAAGATCCGCAAAACAAGCCGGGCACGATGTCCCCAAGGGCCGTCCCTCAAGGGCCCCTACCAGACAATAACCGCTCGTTCTTGACAAGTTGTCAAGAACTATGTAATATTAAATAAATGTATATTGTCAAGGAGGCTCATATGCAAACACTTACGATAGGAGAAGTAAAAACCAGTTTTTCGGAGGTTTTGAAAAAAGTAAGAAGCGGTCAGAAAATTGTTATAAGTTATGGCAAGAAGCG
This sequence comes from Thermodesulfobacteriota bacterium, assembly GCA_034660535.1. Lineage (GTDB taxonomy): Bacteria > Desulfobacterota > Desulfobulbia > Desulfobulbales > DAOVYS01 > DAOVYS01. The sequence continues at coordinate 5,228 of JAYEJK010000464.1, forward strand.
GGAAAAAGTCGCTGTAATTGTCCCATATTCAGCCTATGCCTCTACACAGGAAAGGAGTCTTGGCTTACTTAAGTACCGTGCCAAATGCATAATCCATGACGACTTTGAGATTAGTGAAAAAGAGATGCTGGCCTCATGAACTTATTACTGGATACCCATGGATTTTTATGGTCGCTTTTTACCCCCGACAAGTTGAGCAAGGCGGTAGCCCGTGAGATAAAGTCTCCGAACAATGACGTGGCTGTCAGTGTAGTTACATTCTGGGAAATTTCCTTGAAGTATGCCCTTGGAAAACTCGAATTGACCGGAGTGGAGCCGGAAGAATTGCCTGATTTTGCCGGTAAGATGGATCTAAAAATATTGCCGATTACCGCTACTGAAGCATCCGGTTTTCATAAGTTACCAAGGCTTTCACACAAAGATCCCTTTGACCGTATCATTATCTGGCAGGCTATTCAGCGGAAAATGACCCTGGTATCAAAGGATAGGGATTTTAAGGCATATCGTAAATTTGGGCTTAGAACTTTTTGGTAAGAATTGAGAACGATATTAAGTTCTCTTGGATTAAATCTTGTTATTATACCTGTGAACGCGGGCAGGCAGAAAACAAAATGAGCTTAAGTCAACAGCATTGTTTCTTGATGGGAGAGGGTCGCGGGTAAAGGTAAAGAATAGAAACGCATAATTGCATGGGCGTCCCCCTGGATATGGCCAGCTTAAAAAAAGTTCGGCGGCCGTCAGGCCGCCGAACGAAAGTTGTTGCCAGGCAGGGTTTACTCCCTGAAATCCGGGAGTAAACCCTGCCTGGAATTTGTCAGGAATCAAGGAGACCCTAAATCCCCTGTATCCTTGTTTCTATGGCAGGCAAAACAACCGGTGTTAATATCCCCGCTGGTGCCGGCCTGCATGTCAGAATAATCCCACCTCAACAGGTCATCATAAGGACTTCCGTGGGGTTTGTGGCAGGACAGGCACATGACCATGTCCGTGCCGGGGCGTACTTCTTCAGGGGTGAAATCGTTCAGATCCGGCCTGGCCACAGGTACATTGGGATCGTATACGATATATCCGCTATACTCTCCAGTGCTCGGCAATGCCACACCCGAAGGATGCCTGATCCAAGGAGACTCGCCTGTGGAGGTCGTGTCCTGTACATGGAAATTGCCGTGACAGCCGGTGCAGTAAGCGGTGGTTGTATGAACGCCTGACGACATGTATCCAATGTGTCCAGTCCCTGTCTTGGACATATCAACCCCCAGATACTCATTGTGGCTGCTGGCGTTTACGCTTCCACCATACTCCCAGTTGGGATACTCAATCCCTTCAACACCATGGCCAGCCCCAGACGAATGTCCAGACAGAAACCGGTACCAGCCGCCTGATTCACCCACTATTGTGGCCGAATCATCATCCGCGTGGTGCCTTGGCCTCAGATGGCAGCCTTCGCAGGCGTAGTTTCCAGTATATCCATCCGTCCCACCAGTATAAGGCGCATGCAGGTTGTTATGGCAACTGTTAGATCCACAACCGTTAAACTCCCCGCCGGGAGCCCCGCCGGGAGCCCCTCCGGAGAGTTCCTCGTCAGGGTTGGCGGTAAATACATTATGCCCCTTTCTGTCTTTGTTTACAGGCGCGTTTTCGCACCACCAGAAATTGGGTAGTCCCTACAAAACAGTGCAGGTCAATAATTTCAAGCAGTTAGCTCTCAGTTGCTGTGAATGAGGTCATGCGTGAATCAAGCGTTTGCAGAGTATACCGAGCATCTTTTT
>JAYEJK010000465.1:0-23420 GCA_034660535.1 Thermodesulfobacteriota bacterium
TGATATTCACGAAACCGCAAGCGTAGCAGGGCTACGGTGAGGATTTCGGGGATGTCAAACCGGCTAAAGGTGTGATACAGTTCGGAAACGGAAAATCCAAGTTATTTCTTTCCAGACCCTTAGTGTAAGCGTTGACAGAACAAGGGGTTGCGATCCGGCAGGGCTTTTGCCATCCCGTGATCGGTTGCGCCGAAGTAAATGCTTTTAAAGCAAAAATTATATCTTTGCTAAGATTTTAACATTTATTTTTTGAATGCCGAACTTTAATGCCTTATCTTTCTCGTCCTTCTTCATCGCTATATCAACACGATTTTTATATCGTGAATTCATCCTATCAGTAACTAAACACTCCCCGTTGTTTTCAACAAACAATCTAGTGCCCAAAGGGACAAAATTTGCAGCACAACGCTTGTGACCCAGATCAAGAGCGTTACAAATATTCTCCCCGTTTGCAGATATACAAGGATCGCCGAAACATTGGTCAGGATCATTAACGTTATATGCAGTAACATAGCGAACAGTTTCTGAAATAATTTCATAAGGTTGAGTTTGAGCTTCCTCTCTCAAATCTTCAGATGAAACTTCAGAAATAATTTCTTTGTCTATTTTTACCTCTGCATGTCCAATTAAAAATGCGCCGCTTAATAACGTTATTAAAACAACAACTATTGCCTGTTTTGCAGCCTTTTGTTTTCTTTGTTTTGATTCCATATTTTTCATTTCTTAAAATTGTTGTCGATATGCTGATTTATCCAAATGTATGAAAACCGTTCATTGACACTGTGCAATATGCAAAATTCACGCCATTTTTCCCTGCGCCTGATTTACTGCTGCAATTCCAACCAGTTAGACTAATATTCGTCACATACTAATACAATCAAAACATCTCTGTTTTCCGCAAATCCGGAATAAAATCGCAAAAAATGTAACCACAATCAGGAAAAGGGACTCAAGAAACACACACTTTTAGAAAACCAGGAAGGGGAAAAAACGACGCATTGTTAACATATTAGTCTATGCAGGGGGGTAACGGATGAGACATAAAGCATTTCCGACACATAAGTAAAAATTTAAATTCCGTAAATCCGAAAAATTTTAAAACGGATTAGGCGACTCGTCAGCCGGAGTAATTACACCCAGGCTTTCCAATTCCTTTACCACCTCTGCCAACGGCAGTCCGACCACATTGGTGTACGATCCTCTTATCCTTTCCACCAGTGCACCGCCGACACCCTGGATGCCGTATGCGCCGGCCTTATCCATCGGTTCACCAGTCTTCACGTAGGCATCGCACACCTTATCCGTCAGCCGGGAAAAGAGAACATCCGTCTTTACCACCTGCTGCACCGTGACCGCCTGACTCCGATTAAAGATGCAAAAGCCTGTCCATACCTCGTGCCATCTACCTGACAACCGTTTCAACATGGCCTTTGCCGACTCTCTATCAGCAGGCTTTCCAAGAATCTCTCCATCCAGGACGACCACCGTATCAGCTCCCAGAATTGTGCCATCCCGGCAAACGGATGCGACGTTCATACACTTTTCCATAGAGATACGGGATACGAATTCATGGGGCGTTTCCTCAAAAACAGGCAGTTCGTCAAGATCTGCCGTAATTACTTCGAACTTGAGTCCCAGGTTACTTAAAAACAACCGTCTTCGTGGAGAAGAGGAAGCCAGTATCAACCTTCCGGTCGTTCTAAACATCATAGTAACTCAACGTAAAAAAGCCGACCTTGGGGGCGCAAAGTCGGCTTTTTTACAAAAAATTAGGAGAAAAGAGTTTCGTTCTCTTTGAACATGTAATCTTGCAAACTGCGTGCCAAACCCCGGAAAAAGCTTGAACTCCAAAAAAATTCTAGTAATACCAACAAATTACCAAAGACAATAACTCCTCTCCCCACACTATCTAAAATACAATTTTTTTTACCGCACGGAATCAATTTCTACCCAACCCATCACCTTTTCAGGTAAAATCAGCCGGATACACAACCAAATTTTTTTTGTACACCCTATAAAGCGAATTATCCCCTTGATTTAAAGTTACTTATCAGATCGACAAGGAAACCGGAGACAAAAAAAGTACAAAAAATTTTACTTTATCTGTCTTGCCCAGTTCAGGAGACCGCCTGCCAGGAGTATCTCACGATGCCGTGTGGAAATATCCAGGCTGATTTCAACTTTATTGCCGGCTACATTCAACACAAAGACCTCTGCCCCGGATTCAAGATTCTTCCTTAGATCCGGAATAACCGCCTTTGCACCCTGCTCGATTATGTCGTAGTCTTCAGGCGATGTAAAGGTAAACGGCAGGATGCCGAAATTGATCAGATTTGCCTTATGAATGCGTGCAAAGCTCTTGACCAATTTTACTCGCACTCCAAGATAACGCGGCCCCAGTGCGGCATGCTCTCTGGATGACCCCTGACCATAGTTCTCACCTCCCACGACCATACCGCTGCCGGCCCTCTTTGCCCGCTGAACAAATTCCCGGTCAATGGAGTTAAATACAAATTCACTGATAGCTGGAATATTGCTCCTGAGCGGAAGTATCTGAGCGCCTGCAGGCATGATGTGATCAGTTGTAATATTATCGGCTGTCTTTAATAGCACTGTGCCTTCCCATGTCTCGGGGACAGGATCAAACTCAGGAAAGGGCGCTATATTCGGGCCACGGATAATCCTGGTACTTTCACCCTCTGATTTCGGCGGTTCGATCCGTTGATCACCGGGCAGATACTTCTCAGGCAGACTGAACTCCGGATACGCATCCAGATCACGCGGATCCGTGATGCACCCCTTGAGCGCCGACGCAACCGCGGTTTCAGGACTGCACAGATAAACCCGGTCGTCTTTGGTCCCGCTACGGCCCGGAAAATTCCGGGGAAAGGTCCTGAGTGAAATTGTATCCGTAGCAGGCGCCTGCCCCATTCCAATGCATCCCAGGCAGCCTGCCTGATGGATACGGGCGCCCGCCTTGATCAAAGATAGCATGTCTCCCTGGGCCGTAAGATTCTCCAGGACCTGACGGCTGCCCGGGTTGATCTCGAAACTCACGTCATTGTGGACCTGTTTACCATCCAGCGCCTTGGAGACAAACATCAAGTCACGCAACGATGAATTAGAGCATGAGCCTACCAGCACCTGAAACACGGGCTTACCGGCCGTTTCCCGGACCTTTACCACGTTATCCGGAGATGAGGGACAGGCGATAAGCGGTTCCAGTGTGGACATGTCAATCTCAATTACCTCGTCATAACAGGCGCCTTCATCAGCTACAACCTCTTCCCACCGGCTGCCCCGCCCCTGACTTTCCAGAAATTTTTGAGTATTCTCATCCGATGGAAAAACCGAAGTGGTAGCCCCCAGTTCGGCTCCGAAGTTGGTTATGGCAGCCCGGTCTGTTACAGACAACTCTTTAACGCCGGGGCCGAAATATTCCATGACATATCCTACACCGCCCTTGACGGAGAGTAGCCTGAGCAATTCGAGAAGCACGTCCCGGGCCGACACCCATTCCGGCAATCGGCCGGTCAGCTTAACTCCATAGACCTTCGGCATTATCAGAAAGAACGGCTTTCCGGCCATTGCCATGGCCACATCAAGCCCGCCGGCGCCGATTGCCAGCATGCCGAGACCGCCGCCTGTAGGAGTATGGCTGTCGGAACCAAGAAGAGTCCTGCCGGGCTTGCCGAATCTCTCCAGGTGGATCTGGTGGGAAATGCCGTTCCCGGGAGGGGAAAAATAAAGACCATATTTCCGGGCAACGGATTGGAGGAACCGATGGTCGTCACCATTCCTGAAATCAGACTGAACCAGATTATGGTCTACATAAGAGACCGACAGCTCGGTCTGCACTCTCGGAATGCCGATTGCTTCAAATTCAAGATAGGCCATGGTGCCTGTGGCATCCTGGGTCAGGGTCTGATCAATGCGGATACCGATCTCTTCACCCTTTTTCAGACGACCCTCAACCAAGTGATTTTCCAATATTTTTTCCGTTACTGTCTTTGCCATGCCACTTACTCCTTGTTCAGGGTTCAGGGTTCAGGGTTCAGGGTTCAGGGTTCAGGGTTCAGGGTTCAGGGTTTAGGGTTCAGGGTTCAGGGTTCAGGGTTCAGGGTTTAGGGTTCAGGGTTTAGGGTTCAGGGTTCAGGGTTTAGGGTTCAGGGTTGAACAGGGAAAAATTCAGATCAAATAAACCTTGAACATGATGCCCTTCGGGCAAAAACACAGAACAATTTATTTCTTCGTCATTCCGGCTAACTAGTGCCTGAATGACGGTGATCCAAATCTTGTACGAACAAGCGAAACTTGGTTTTTCCGATACATGAACCTTTGAACCTTGAATCCGACAACCTGTGTAATTACGGCAAAAAAAGATTTTCCGCCACAAAAAACAGGTACTCATTCGTAATTGATTGCATAAGTAACAATTTTTGGCCCGCCTCTCTCCGGGGGAGTCAAAATTATGACGAAAATCTCATTAAATAAACAAATCGGCTCTGGATAAACATACTCATGTTGCCGGATAATTACTTAAAAAACAATATGTTACCCCAAGAATGAGTATTTTTGTCATGTTTGGCACGAGAATTGCGTAAAATTAAGGCAATAGTTCTATGTTAAGTTGTGTCTTCTGGTAGACACCCGGCAAAAGGCGAAAACGGAAAATATTGGAGAAACGGATCATGGCTGATGAACCTGATGCTCAGGCAGAAGAAGAGGCGCCGAAAAAAAAATCAAAAAAGTTCTTATTTATTATACTTGGTGTCGTGATACTGGCTCTTGGAGGCGGCGGATTCTTTGCCTATACCAAATTCTTTGCGCCCAAACCCGTTATAGAGGAAGAGGAAGAAATCAAGGAACAAATAGATCCGTTGGAGGCTATCGGCGAGATGTTCCAACTGCAACAGTTTGTCGTAAATCTGTCCCATCCTCGGGGAAAACGGTATCTCAAACTTAAAGTCGAACTCGAACTTGAATCCGTCAAGGCTGTTGAAATGGCTGCCAAGGCCTCACCCAAATTAAGGGACGTGGTTATCATGATGCTTACAAGCATGACATTCGAAGAAGTCATGACGCCGGAGGGAAAAATCCAGATAAGGGATGAACTCTTAGAACGTTTCAATCAGGTCATGCGACCCGAACGAATCAGGAATATTTATTTTACGGAATTCGTTGTCCAGTAACTTCAAATTATACTGGTACTCTATAACATTTGATTTTATCAATGTCATTGGTTCCGGGTTCAAGGTTCAAAGGTTTATTTAAATGGAACAGATCCTCAGTCAAGATGAAGTCGATGCCTTATTAAAAGGTATTTCCGGCGGCGATGTAGAGGAACCCGAAGAACCGATAGATGACGAAGCGTTAGGGTATACGGCCTACGATTTCGCCAGGCAGGAAAGAATCGTCCAAGTCAAGATGCCATCCCTTGACGTTATCAACGACGCTTTCCTGAGATCTATCAGGACTTCTCTTTCCAACACACTCCGCCGAATAATCGACGTCACTTCCGTGCCCATGGAACTGGAACGTTTTGGCGCCTTTGTCAGGACCCTGCCTGTTCCAAGCAGTCTGCAGATATTTAAAATGGATCCGTTCAGGGGCCATGCCCTGTTTGTGATCGAACCTAAACTGGTCTTTGCCATTGTAGAGACCTTTCTCGGCGGCAGCGGCACAAGGACAGCCAGAATTGAAGGCCGTGATTTCACGGCCATCGAACAGCGCTTGATCCGCCGGATAGTCAACCACCTTCTCTCTGATCTGGAAAAGGCATGGTACACCCTTTATCCAACCAAGGTTCAATATATCCGTAGCGAAATCAACCCGCAGTTCGCAAAAATCTGTGAACCGGAAGACGTGGTTATCATCAACCGTTACGAAATGGACATGGACCGGGCAGTCGGCAGCATTACTTCATGCATACCCCTCTCCAACCTGGAAAAGGTCAAAACCAAACTTATGACCACATTCCAGAGAGAGCAGAGCGAAGAGGATCTACTCACACAACGGATTCTCAAGGAAACGATCTTAAACAGTCCGGTAGACTTCAAGGTGATTCTCGGCGAGGCCGTGATCCCGGCAGGCGATATCCTGGGACTGGAAGTAGGCGACATCCTGCAGCTTGACAGACGCAAAGATGATCTCCTTCCCGCCTTTATATCCAAGATGCGCAAGTACATGGGCTCACCTGGAATGTACCGGGGGAACAAGGCATTTCTTGTCAAGCGTAAAGTACTTGATCCGGAAAGGGACTGATTTTGTAAGCGGTTGCCTGATTTCAAAAGGAGAAATTAACAAATGGATGATGAATCTTTAGATGATGCCTGGGCCGACGCCTTGGATGAACAGGCTTCCGCCGAAGCAGGCGACTCCGGGTCCTCCTCTGGTGATGACTGGGCCGCTGCAATGACGGAGGGTGATGCAGGGGGAGGCGCACAAGCGTCCGGCTTTGACGATCTGGGCGGTAGTCCCGCTGCCGGCGGAGAATCCCAGAACCTCGATTTCCTGCTTGACATCCCGCTGGAGTTGAAGGTCGAACTGGGCCATACAGACATGATAATCAACAAAATGCTGCAGTTGACCCAGGGATCGGTGGTTGAACTTAACAAGGCTGCCGGTGAATCAGTGGAAATCTATGTGAACGACAAACTGCTCGGCAAGGGTGAGGTGATTGTTGTGAACGAACGTTTCGGAGTTCGTATCACTGAGATCATCAGTCAGGCAGACCGCATAAAAAACATGGGATAACAAGGCAAGGCATGAAAGGCAAGTTTGACAAAAAAATGGCGGTACACATCTGCCTGTTTATGGTTCTGCTTTGTCTCGTATCGGTCAAGGTAGTCTTTGCATCGGCCCGGGAGATATCCAACGATGCGTCTGAAATGACCACGACTGCCATGGACCCCCCCGCGATTCCCGCTGTTGACTTTAAGGAAACCGGTTCCCTTTTAATGATGAGCCTCAAGGTAATCGGTTCATTGGGACTGGTAATCGGCCTCATGCTTCTCCTTATATTCTGGTTCAGAAAACTGGGTCTCGCACAGGGGAGTGGAAAAAGCGGATCTCTGATAAAAGTTCTGGACACGCGCATGGTTGCCCATAAAAAATACGTCTCCGTCCTTAATATCGCTGGAGACTTTGTGGTAATAGGGATTTCAGAACAGCAGATCAACATGCTGACCACGCTTGAGAACTCCGGCGAACTGCTTGACTATGCACGGTCAAACGAGAAGGACGGTTCCGCATCTCCGACCTTCTCATTTGCTTCCCTTCTTAAAAAAGCCGGTCCCCCCCTCAAGGGACCAAAACAACAGGATTAATGCGAGAGATGGACCGTTTCCACCTGAAAAAAACAGTGCCGATTCTCTCCACGGATGGTGCGGGAAGACCGCCTCGGTTCAGTCTATTGACATTGGCCCTCGGTCTTGTCATCCTTGCCGGCTTTATCCTGCCGGCAATCTGTAATGGAGTGACCCTGCCCACCCTTCAAATAGGTCTAAACGAGGCTGACAGCCCACAGAAGGTGTCAACGCTTGTGGAAATCCTTCTCATCTTCACCGTGCTTTCCATGGTGCCCTCGATTCTGCTCATGATGACATGTTTCACAAGACTCATTGTCGCATTTTCCTTTTTAAGGCACGCCATGGGAACCCAGCAGCAGCCTCCAAACCAGGTGCTGGCAGGCCTTGCATTATTTCTCACGCTTTTTATCATGATGCCGGTATTGACCCGGATCAACGATACTGCGGTCAAACCATACCTGTCCGAGGAAATCGCCCTGGAACAGGCATTCAAGGAAGGCATCAAGCCTTTGCGCACATTCATGTTCAAACAGACAAGGGAAAAGGATCTGGCGCTCTTTCTCTCTTTTGCCAAGGCGTCAAAACCGGAGAGCGAGGCTGATGTACCGACATCGATCCTGATTCCTGCATTTATGATAAGTGAACTGAAAACCGCTTTTCAGATCGGTTTCGTCCTGTTTCTCCCTTTTCTGGTCATTGACATGGTTGTTGCCAGTGTTCTCCTTTCAATGGGCATGATGATGCTGCCGCCCATCATGATCTCTCTGCCCTTCAAACTGCTTCTCTTTGTTCTGGTTGACGGCTGGCACCTGATCGTAGGTTCTTTAGTTAAAAGTTTCGGAGTCTGATTCAAAATGACCGCGCTCGAAGCCATTAACCTGGCACAGAATGCAGTTTTCATGGCCCTTCTCCTGTCAGCGCCGCTTCTCCTGGTAGGGCTGGCGATCGGGTTGATGATCGCCATATTTCAGGCCACGACCCAGATTAACGAAATGACACTCACGTTTGTACCGAAGATTTTTGGTGTTATGCTTGCTCTCCTCTTCTTTGCTTCATGGATGATGATCAAACTGACTGATTATACAAGCAACCTGATCATGAACCTGCCGAATTTGTTAAGATGAGAAGATTACTGTGCAATTACGAATTAGAAATTACGAATTACCACTAAGGCACTAATTCGTAATTCATAAAAATTTAACCGTTTGCCGCTAACCCATGGTTGATACTGCGCTGCTCAATTGGACACTGAATCAGTTCTTAAGCCTGGTAATTATCATCACCAGGGTTGGGCCGCTGGTCTTTTTCATGCCCGTGCTCGGCTCCAAAAGCGTCCCTGGCAAAGTGAAGGCCATGTTCACCCTTTTAATCAGCCTGGTACTGATTCCCGCAGTAGGTGTAAATCCTTCCGAACTGCCCGTAACAGTCCCGGGATTCGTACTGTTCACGGCTAATGAAATCGCATTCGGGGCAACTCTTGCCCTCTTTACAAGGCTTGTATTTGCAGCCGTTGAGATTGCAGGTCAGATGGTGGGTGTTCAAATGGGCATGGGAATGGCAGCTACCATGGACCCTGAATTCGGAACCCAGGTGCCCCTTATCGGCCAACTCTTGAATCTAGTCGCAATCCTTCTTTTCTTGAGCGTCAACGGGCATCACATCTTTTTTCAGACACTGGTGGAAAGCTTTAATTGGGTGCAACCCGGAAAACTACACCTGACGGATGCCACATACAGAGGAATGATGCAGGGTGTTGCCCACATGTTCGTTCTGGCCGTAAAGATTATGGCGCCGGCCGGCGCTGTCCTTATCTTTTCCCATGTAGCCATGGGCATTGTGGCCAAAACCGTGCCGCAGATCCCGATCCTGATCGTTGGAATGCCTTTAAATATTTCTCTGGGCTTAATTTTTGTCGGTCTCTCTTTTGGATTTTTTCTTCCGATAATGGTCAAAAACTTTGACATGCTGGGCCGGCTGCTGACCAGGATGGCTATGGGCCTGGGATGAACGTTTACGGGATGGGGGGCTGATAGATGGCCGAAGAGAGTGGCGGACAGGAAAAAACCGAACAACCTACCGAGCGACGCCTTGCCGACGCCAGAAAAAAAGGCGATGTGGCAAAAAGCATGGAAATCCCGTCTGCCGCAGTGCTTATTGCGGGCCTTTTGACCTTGTTTTTTTTGGGCGACTTCATGCTGGAGCGTCTATACATGCTGCTAAGGCATTATCTCGGGAATCTCCATACCATTGAAATAATCAAGGACAACATGGTCACAATAACCCGCGAAAGCATGCTCTATTCCGTCATGATCGTGGCACCCGTTATGGCCGTGGTCCTGGTGACCGCGCTTGCGTCCAATTACGCTCAAATCGGAATAATTTTCACCGGGGAAAAGATTAAGCCCGACATCAAAAAAATAGACCCGATCAAGGGCATTCAAAACAAATTCTCCATGCAGACGCTTGCCCAACTGATCAAATCCCTTTTAAAGATAATATTTATCGGCGCAGTGGCTTTTTACGAGGTAAAAAAATCCATGCCATCGCTCCTGCCTCTCATGGATCAGGAGCCTTTCCCAATTTTTATATTCATACTAAAGACCTCTTTCTGGATCTTCTTAAAGGCCGCAATCATCATCGCCATCCTTGCAATCTTTGATTATATGTTTCAAAGGTGGCAATTTACGAAAAAAATGAAAATGACCAAGCAAGAGGTCAAGGAAGAAGCCAAAATGACTGAGGGCGACCCCCTGGTGAAAGGACGAATCAGGTCGATCCAGTTGCAAATGGCCCGAAAAAGAATGATGGAGGAAGTGCCGTCCGCGGATGTAGTTATTACAAACCCGGTCCGACTGGCAATCGCACTTCGGTACGACAGCCTTACAATGAGTGCGCCTGTGGTGGTTGCCAAAGGCGCAGGTGTTATCGCAAGACGCATCAGAGAAGTCGCTACCGAGCACTCCATTCCAATCGTGGAAGACATGCCTCTGGCACAGGCCCTTTTCAAGACCGTGGACATAGACGACCCCATACCCGAAAACCTTTTCGAGGCCGTGGCGGAAGTACTCGCATATGTTTACAGCCTCAAACAAAAAACGGCCTGAACATAATAAAATATTGCAGGGTGGGCTGTTCCCACCAAAACAACCGAAAGCAAAAAAATGGCTGAAGATACCGGGATAATACCAGGAATGAGGACCTTCAATATGGAGTCCACGAGTCTCATTGTGGCTGTCGGTGTTGTGGGAATACTCATAATCATGATCATTCCCCTGCCCACGGTTATCCTGGACCTGCTTCTTTCTTTGAACATCACTATAGGACTGGTCATCCTGCTCATGTCCATGTACAACACCCGGCCCCTTGATTTCTCATCATTTCCTTCAGTGCTCCTGGTTTCGACACTGTTCAGGCTTTCTTTGAACATCGCATCCACCCGGCTGATCCTCTTGCACGGACATGAAGGCAAAGGCGCGGTGGGGCAGGTGATCAACTCATTCGGCAATTTTGTTATCGGAGGAGACTACGGTGTGGGCATTATCATTTTCGCGATTCTTGTGCTGATCAATTTTATTGTCATCACAAAAGGTTCAGGACGAATCGCGGAAGTGGCCGCCCGCTTCACTCTTGATGCAATGCCAGGCAAACAGATGGCCATTGACGCGGATTTGAATGCCGGACTGATCGATGAGCAAGACGCGAAAAATCGCAGGATGGAGATCTCCAAGCAGGCCGAATTTTACGGGGCCATGGACGGTGCGGCCAAATTTGTACGCGGCGAAGCAATTGCTTCCATAGTAATTATTGTGATCAATATTATGGGCGGATGGGCCATTGGTGTCTTAAAGCAGGGCATGCCATTCGGCACGGCAGCCGAGACTTACACCCTCCTGACTATTGGAGACGGCCTGGTATCCCAGATTCCGGCCCTTATCATCTCCACCTCAGCCGGTATAATCGTGAGCCGCGCAGCCTCCGACAAGAGCATGGGATCGGAATTCGCCAGACAGTTCGGGTTGCAGCCGCAGGCCCTGGCCGTTGCATCAGGGATTATCTTCCTGTTCGGACTGATCCCCGGCCTTCCTCACCTCCCATTTCTCATACTGGCAGCAGTAATGGGGGGACTGGCTTTCCTCGCCTTCCAAAATGAAGCCAAGAGGAAAACGGGAGAGAAAGAGGAAGAAAAAAAAGAAACAGAACCTCCCCCTGGAGCGCCGGAAACGGTTGATAGCCTTCTGCCTCTGGACACGCTGGAACTCGAGGTGGGCTACGCTCTTATTCCATTGGTCGACGAAACCAAGGAAGGGGACCTCCTTGAACGAATCAGGGCCATCAGAAGGCAGTTTGCAATGGAAATGGGTCTGATCATTCCGCCCCTTCACGTACGTGACAATCTCCAGATCAAACCGGATGAATACGTCCTTCTGCTCAAGGGAATCGAAATCGCCCGCGGCGAGGTGATGATAGGATATCTCCTTGCCATGGATTCCGGAGCAGCTAAACGCGAGATTGATGGAATTCCGACAAAAGAGCCGGCGTTCGGGCTTCCAGCCATATGGATTACTGATGACAAGAAGGATGAGGCCCAGGTGGCAGGTTATACCGTAGTCGATCCGTCAACCGTTGTGGCCACCCATATGACAGAGCTGCTCAGAACCCATGCAGATGAACTGCTCGGTCGCCAGGACACCCAGAAACTCCTTGATAATCTTGCCAAAACCCATCCAAAGGTGATTGAAGAACTTGTTCCGAATCTGCTTAGCCTGGGCGGAGTGCAAAAAGTTCTCCAGAATCTTTTACGGGAGCGGGTCTCGATCCGCGATCTTCTCACAATCTGCGAGACACTTGCTGATTTTGCACATCTAAGTAAGGACCCGGACACCCTGACCGAGTACGTGCGGCAGAAACTGGCCAGATCAATTATCAGCGCCTTTACCGACGAGGAGGGAAACCTCTCCGTACTGACACTGGCCACCAGAGTCGAGGATCTCATCCGTGAATCAATCCGGAAAAGCGATCATGGCGCCTACATGGCCATTGAACCGAATCTGGCAACACAAATTCTTGACTCTATCGGGGCATCGGTTAAAAAAATATCCGATGAGGGCTATCAGCCCCTTATTATCTGTTCGCCTGTCATACGCATGCATCTGCAGCGTTTTATTAAACAATTCATGCCACAGGTCATGGTGATCTCGCACAGCGAGCTGACAACACAGGCGAAAATCCGGTCACTGGGTACAATTGAAATTAACCCGAAGGGGTAATAGATTATGAAAATCAAAAGATTTGAGGCCCCGGACACCAGGGCGGCCCTTGCCATGATCAAAAATGAAATGGGAGATGACGCTATTATCCTCACAACGAGGACCATTTCCCCATCAAGACGTAACGGGAAAAAGAAAAACGGCGACTCGTCCCTTGTCGAAGTTGTGGCTGCCATAGACTATGACGACAGGGAGCTGCAACAGGTTGAGATTCCTGTTACAGGATACGATTACGTGCGGAAAAAACGGACTGAAAATGATATTGTCAAGAAGGCATCAAATTCCTTAACTCCTGGAAAGGCCATATTTATTCCAGGCGAGACCCCAATAAAAAAACAACAGTCTGCAAATTTTGAGGCCCGGGATCTCAAAAAACGTTTCGCCGCTCTTTTTAATACGCATATGACTTCAAAAGCGACATCTCCCCCTGAAAACAGGAAACGGATTCCCTCCGGACCGACTGGAACAATACCCGGCAAACCAGACCCGAAAGAGCTGACAAAATGGCGGAATGAACTCATCAAACAGGTTCAGGTCATTCCCTTGACGCAGCAGATTAAGGAAAAATCTCCAACCGTAATATGCCTTGTAGGGGCAACAGGTGTCGGCAAGACCACAACCGTCGCCAAAATAGCAGCATGGTTCAGTCTGCGGGAAAGACGCAAAGTGGCGCTCATTTCAATGGATTGCTACAGAATAGGCGCCACGGACCAACTCCGAACCTATTCACAAATTATGAGATTACCATGCGAAATTGTCTTGAGAAAAAAGGACCTCGTAAAAGCTGTTGCGAAACACAGTGACAAGGACCTGATCATAGTCGATACAGCAGGGAAGAGTCCATATGACAGCAGGCACGTTTCTGAACTTAAAAGCTGGTTTGAGCCTCTTAATTCCATTAACCCCTACCTGGTCATAAGCGCCACTACTAAAAAGGAGGATCTGGCCAGTGTGACTAAGGCTTACAGTCCGCTTTCCGTAAATGGGCTCATACTGACTAAACTGGATGAAACCAGGGCATATGCCGCACTCTGTCAGCAGGTTGTTTCATCATCCATGCCGGTTTCGTGTGTATGTACGGGCCAACGGGTTCCGGAAGACTTTCAAATGGCCTCGGATGATTTCATCAACAAACTCTTTGGACAGGGCTGGAATACGGCCATGGCCTCATGAAAGGAAAAAGAATGAACCAGGCAGAGACATTGGAAAAGGTGATGACTCAAACCCCGCTTGCAACTGTTCAGGGTTCAACGATTTATGACAAACTGCCGGAAATCGGTTCCGCGCCAAGGGTGATCTGCGTAACCAGCGGCAAGGGAGGGGTCGGGAAGACCAATGTGGTCACGAATCTGGCCTATTCCCTCAGTGAAGCAGGGAAAAGGGTTCTTGTCCTTGACGCAGACCTGAACCTGGCAAACGTCGATGTCCTTCTTGGTCTTACGCCCAGATTCAACCTGCATCATGTCTTTATCGGCGAAAAGGCCCTGCCGGATATCCTGGTTGAAGGCCCTGGAGGTTTTTTTATACTTCCGGCCAGTTCCGGGATAATGGAACTGTCAAATCTGACGGAAAGCCAGAAACTCTACTTCCTTGGTGAGATGGAAGCTCTAGGGAGCAAAATCGACATTCTGCTCATTGATACGGCAGCCGGCATCAACAATAACGTGATCTATTTTACTCTGGCGGCCCAGGAGCGCATCATCCTCTTGTCTCCGGAGCCGACATCTTTAACAGACGCCTATGCTATGATCAAGGTCCTTTCCACCCGTCATGATGTTAAAAAATTTCGGATCCTGATAAACCTCGCCCACTCAGAAAAGGAAGCTCTATCGGTTTTTCGTCAGTTAAGCCTGGTAGCTGATCGTTTTTTAAATACACTTTCCCTGGATTTTCTTGGATATATTCCTTATGATAACAAATTACCAATGGCAGTGAAAAGACAGCGCCTTGTTGTGGAGTTATATCCTGATTCAGCATCAAGCAAAAAATTTATAAAACTCTCGGAGCAAATCGTCCAGGAAGGGCCGTGCATCGAGGCAGACGGTAATATAAAATTCTTCTGGCAGGGGCTGTTCAATCTATAGGGATGTGGAAATAAATAACTTACCCATCTCCCATCCCATCTTCAAGCCATCTTCGATCAAGTAACCATTTTTAAAATCCTCAACGTAGCCCGGCTATGCCTGCGGTTTTAAAAGTGGTTACTTGATCGAATCCGACCTGAATCTGAGCGCTATATGGGTAAGTTATTTATTTCCACATCCCAAAGTCAGACATGAACAAACACCAATCCCCAAAATTAAAGGATTACACTCAGGCCTACTTCAGCCGGTCCGGGCGACTGGATGCGGAGAAGCGCAATGACCTGATCATAGACTACACGCCGTTGATCAAGTATATTGCCGCCCGTCTAACCTCCAGACTGCCGCCGCACGTTGCAATTGACGACCTGATCAGCAGCGGAATCATCGGTCTGATCGATGCAATAGACAAATTTGATACTTCCAAAAATGTTCAGTTTAAGACGTACGCTGAATTCCGTATAAAAGGGGCAATGCTTGACGAACTCCGTTCCCTTGACTGGATGCCCAGATCGATCCGGAGAAAGGTAACTGCTCTTGAAAAAATCTATTCCAACCTGGAAAAAAAATTTGGCCGGCCCGCCACCGATGAAGAGGCTGCCGAATTTATGGACATCTCCCTTGACGGATTTCACAAACTGCTTGACGAGACTAAAACCGTCACCTTCATGGATATCGAACTCCTTCGTCAGAAGGCGCCTGAAACCATGGATGCCGGCATTACGGATTTGTTCACTGATAATGACAAGGATCCGTTTACCGCGATCAGTCTTTCCGAGATTCGCGATCAGGTGGCCAAATCAATCATGGAATTGCCGGAAAAAGAAAAACTCATGGTCTCTTTGTATTATTTTGAAGAACTCACCATGAAGGAAATCGGCCGAATCCTGGGATATACCGAGTCCCGCATCTCCCAGATGCACAGCAAGGCCATGCTTCGTCTTCGATCAAGACTGAAAAAAGCCTTGAACGCTTAAGGAACAGGTACTAAGCCGGTAGATATTACTTCCATAAAAGGCTATGATAAAACAATCAAAAAGATAAACTCATTGAGTTCATTCTTGAAAATTATTATAAAAAATGCATTAAATAAGATTAAACTCTTTAAGGGGGTAATATGGCAGACACCACCAACCTGAAAATTCTTGTTGTCGACGATTTTGCCACCATGCGCCGGATAGTAAAAAATATCCTTAAACAATTGGGTTACAACAACATCGTCGAGGCTGATGACGGCACAACGGCATTGGAAATTCTGGAGAAAGAAAAAGTGGATCTGATCATCTCTGACTGGAACATGCCCAAGATGACCGGCCTTGATCTCTTGAAAAATGTGCGCAACAATGCTGAAATGGCCGGCACCCCGTTCATCATGGTGACAGCGGAGGCCCAGCAAGACAATATCATCCTGGCGGTCAAGGCCAAGGTCAGTCAGTACATTGTCAAGCCGTTCACAGCTGAAACTCTAGGAGAAAAAATCGACAAGGTATTAACTTAATCCGTATCCACCCGAGTACATACCCCTATGCCGCGCTTGTGGAAAGGCGCTGACCTGGAACCCGCCATCCACCATGGCTAAAGACCCCCAAAACTCAAACAATACTGAAATTGACGGCGATTCCTCACAAAATTACCCCGATGAAAATTGGGGCGAGGACTGGGAGTCGGCATTCCAGGCAGAAGACTACATGTTCTCTCCTGAGGAAGGAGAGGCTGACAGCTTCTTCCAGGCCGGCTCGGAAAAGCCTGCTGACACTGATTCTCCCGCCCCTCCCACAAGCTCCACGCCCGATTTCAGTGATGAAACACTTGCCGCTGATGAGGCTACCGTTGCAAGCCCGGACGCAGTTATACAGCCGGCAGCAGAAACTCCGGGTGAAAAAAAATCTCCTGCCGCTAAAATCGTTACCCGCCTCAGAACTCTTTTCACAACCATTAGACAACAATTTCTTGCCCTTAGAACCTACCAACAGATCCTGGCAGGCGTAGTTCCAGTTGTTGCATGCCTGATAATTGCGGCTATATTCGTGTCATCGGGTTCGGAAGAGGAATTTGTCACAACAATTGAACCGGATCAGCAGACCCAACAGGAAGTTCAACCGGCAGGCAATTCAGCCCGGACTCTAGCGACTATCGTACTGCCGGAAAATTCCCTTATAAACGAAGCGCTTCCGGATGGGCTTCCGTCAGAGTCTGAGGAAGTAAGTCAAAAATGGCTGTTCTCATCGTTCTTCATCCCTGCTGTTGCTCAAAACGGCCAGGAGAAAATCACCTTTGTTTCCCTTGACCTGACTCTTGTCGTATTGCTGAAAAAAGGCCGGGAACTCCCTGAATACAAGAAAATTTTTGTCCGTGACCTGATTTATCAGTTTTACCTGAACCAGCCACTTTACGAACTTCGCAGATATTCTATGGCACGGGGAGAGATGGCTAAAAAATTACACGCATGGATACTGAAGCAGTGGCCGGAAGGATCAATTTATAGAATCATTATTAACCGCTACCAGCTTGTATAACAGCCTACTGGGCTGAAATGGTGAGAAAAGAACGAATTTTTTCGGAAAACCGGAAATATTTTTAAAAATAAAAAATAACTCACTGATAATTCGTTATTTTTCAGGCTTAATTTTTTTCCGGATTTCAGAACATATTTTCATATTTCAGGAAAAAACAAATTATCAGCAAAGGCCGACTACATAGGCAGTCCCATATGAGCCCCAATAGCGTGAGAAATCCTGCTGTCCAGAAATGCCACACCGGCGTGGAACCCTCTTCCACCATTTCCCTTGATTTCCGTGGTCCACTTGATTTCACCAACACCTTCCAGTATAGGCATAATGAAATCAGATCCGAATTCAAATGCAATCAGCCCGCGTCCTGCAATATCGCTTGAGCTGTCAATCCGCATTCCTCCTAAACTAATATTGATCGTATGGGCATTCTCATCCAATATTTCTTTAGGAGTCCCGCTTTCATCACATACGGCGAGTGATACAGTGAGACGATCAGGTACCCGCCGATAACGCCTGCGGCTGCCATCAAGTATAAATCCATATTTCTGAGCTGTTTCCTTCAGCAGTTCACTCCCTCTGATATACTGATGACATTCCACAAACTTACGGGTTTGACAGAATATCTCAATATGCTCCGGCATAGGGATATAAAGCCCCCCCTTGGTCATCTTACACTCCTGTCTTTCCCAATGACCTAAATACGGACACATTTTTCGCAGGTTATTTACATTACTCATGACAATCCACAAGCGGTCAAATTAAATTATTGTGTAACGTTATCCCTTTTTTCCGGAAATCCGGCAAGAGAGGCGGATGTATTCAAATCTTTCATTTTTTATAATGCAAAAAATGTACCACCCTGCCCAACTATCACTTCTTCAATGATTTAACTGAAATGTCATGACGCTTCATCTTGTCATACAAGGCTGTCTTTCCAATATGGAGACTAATGGCGGACTGCTGAACATTTCCGTTATTTTTCTTCAAGGTAAATACTATTATGTCACGTTCAAGCTCGGAAATCACATCCTTTAATGACTGTGAAGCCAGCTTATCATCAATCTGGTAGAGATAGTTAAATTGAGAATCAGCGGTCGGGGCGATATCAAATACAAGATCATGTTCCGTGATCATGTTATTTTTTGCCATAAGCACAGCCCGCTGGATGACATTTTCAAGTTCTCGAATGTTCCCTGGCCAGTCATGCATAAGTAACCGGTTAATTATCGAGTCAGGGACAAAATCAATGTCCTTTTTAAAGGCCCGGCGGTAGATTTTGATGAAATGAGAAGCCAGGTCGACTATATCCTCCTTCCTCTCTCTTAAGGGGGGGATGACAATGTTTATGATATTTAACCGATAATAAAGATCAAGACGGAATTTACCATCCTGAACCGCCCTTGCCAGATCAATATTTGTGGCGGCTATGACCCTGACGTCTACCGTAATGGGTTCATTGCCGCCCACCCGGATAATCTCGCCGCTCTGAAGGATCCTGAGCAGAGACGCCTGCATCTTGGGACTTATGTCACCAATCTCATCCAGAAAAATAGTTCCCTTGTCAACGACCTCGAATTTCCCCTTTTTCCTCGAAACGGCGCCTGTAAAAGCGCCTTTCTCGTACCCGAACAGATCACTTTCCAGCAAATTATCATTAATGGTGTTACAGTTTACTTTCAGGAATGTCTTATCCCGTCGGGAACTGCAGTTCCGTATCAAATCTGCGACCAGCTCCTTACCCGTGCCGCTTTCACCGCTGATAAGGATAGTGGTATCGGTATCAGCAACTTGAGACACCATCTCACGGAGTTCACGCATCTGCCG
Organism: Thermodesulfobacteriota bacterium; assembly: GCA_034660535.1. GTDB lineage: Bacteria > Desulfobacterota > Desulfobulbia > Desulfobulbales > DAOVYS01 > DAOVYS01. The sequence goes on from JAYEJK010000465.1 coordinate 18,996, forward strand.
GCAGTTACCCACCATTTCATCCGTCTGGTCCGCGATCTTCAATTGATTTCTTAAAGAATTTACCTGCTGCGACAGTTGAGCCCGAACCTTCTCACTCTCATTTAATTCACTGATCTTCTGCTGAAGGACCTCCTCAATATTGTTATGAAAATTTTTTAATGCCTGTTCATGCCGATTCCTCTCAGTGACATCCCTCATAACCACCATGACAAGCTTGTCGTCCATATATCCCTGAAACGGCACGGAACTGTATTCCACATCGATCTCGCCGATCCTTTTCTCGTGTAGCGTCTTTTCATGCTTGTCAGACCCGGTAAGCTTGAACGGGCAGGGGACCTGAGTCTCCTTATCATTCAAATTGCACCGGCACAACACATCGTGGCAGAATTTATCGCGTATATCACCAAACACGCTGACGGCATACGGGTTCATGTACTCAATGACATAATCTTCACGTATCAGAAAGACCATCTCCGGCATGATGTCCAAGAGAGCCTGCCAGTTTTTGACCAGCCGATTGACCTCATCCCGTGTTTTGCGAAGTTCGGTATCCCTGCGCTCTTCGGTACTCTTCATCAAACATTGTCCATATGTGAATATTGATGGTTTCGTATTACCGTCGTCCTACGCCCATATAGTGGAACCCGGCCTCCTGCATTTTACGAGGTTCATATACATTACGCAAGTCAATGAAGACCGGTTTTTTCATAAGAGACCTGATCAATTTAAGATCAAGCGCCCTGTATTGGTTCCATTCCGTGAGCAGCACGACTGCGTCAGCGCCTTCGCAGGCTGCATACGGATTCTTGACAAACTCGAATTCCGGAAACATCGCGGACGCCTCTTCCATGGCCACCGGATCATGGACACGCAGCCTGGCGCCCTTTTCAGCAAGGGCCGGCAGAATGGTCAGTGAAGGCGCATCCCGCAGGTCGTCTGTTTCAGGTTTGAAAGTCATGCCTAAAATTCCGATGGTCTTGCCCGCCTCCGAACCTCCCAGGGCGTCTCTTATTTTTTTGACCATCCTTGCCTTCTGGGCGGAATTGACCTCCACCGCAGCCTCTACAAGCCGGGCAGCGACGCTGTGCTCCTGGGCGATCCGCATCAAGGCGAGAGTGTCTTTAGGAAAACAGGACCCGCCGTAACCAGGCCCGGGATGAAGAAATTTTCCGCCTATTCGTCCATCCAGTCCAACCGCCTTTGCAAGCGCAATAACATCTGCATTCACCGCCTCGCAGATATTTGCCATTTCATTAATAAAACTGATCTTGATGGCAAGAAATGCATTTGCAGCATATTTTATAAGTTCGGCAGTTTCAAGCGTGGTCTCGACAAAAGGCGTAGAAATCAGGTAAAGGGGGTCGTACACCTCCTTCATTACGTTAACAGCCCGCTCCGAGTCAACGCCGATGACTACGCGGTCCGGTCGCATGAAATCATTAATTGCCGCGCCTTCGCGCAGAAATTCCGGATTAGAAACAACATTAAAATCAGCATCCGGATTCTCCTCTTTCACAATTCTCTCAACCTGCCCGGCTGTCCCGACGGGCACCGTGCTTTTATCTACAATAACGGTATACCCTTTTAAATGGGGGGCCAGTTCCCTTGCCGCGGAATAGACAAAAGAAAGATTCGCATAGCCGTCCCCCCTGCGAGTTGCAGGCGTTCCAACGGCGATAAAAACAACATCAGACTCTACTGCAGCCCCTGCCAGGTCCGTAGTAAAGAAAAGCCGCTCATCCCTCACGTTTTTTTTAACAATACTTTCAAGACCCGGCTCAAAAATAGGGATTTCTCCCTTTGCAAGCTTGGCAATCTTGGAAACGTCCTTGTCCATGCAGATCACCCTGTGGCCGAATTCAGAAAGACACGCTCCGGTCACAAGTCCCACATAGCCTGTGCCGATCATGGTTATATTCATTAATTATACCTTTTCACACGTTATAATAAGAACGGTACCATTCAGTGAAGCGGCGAATCCCTGCCTCAACAGGCGTATCAGGCTTGAAATTGATGTCCTGAACCAAATCATCCACGTCGGCATAGGTTGCCGGCACATCACCCATCTGAAGAGGCAGAAAATTCTTCTCCGCCTTCTTGCCCAGACAATCCTCCAGCACCTCGATATAGCGCATGAGTTCAACCTGCCGGTTGTTCCCGATATTGTAAATCCTGTATGACGCATAACTCGTACATGGATCCGGATCATCGCCGCTCCAGTCAGGATCAGGCTCAGGCAATTTATTAATGACCCTGTAAACGCCTTCCACGATATCGTCAATATAGGTAAAATCCCGCTTCATTTTACCGTAATTAAATACATCTATCGGCCTGTCTTCAAGTATGGCCTTTGTAAATAAAAAAAGGGCCATGTCGGGACGGCCCCATGGACCGTAGACTGTGAAAAACCTTAAACCGGTGGCCCTGAGACCGAACAGATGACTGTATGTGTGGGCCATTAATTCGTTTGACTTCTTTGAGGCGGCATAGAGAGAAACCGGGTGATCCACATTCTGGTGGACTGAAAACGGCATTTTTGTGTTTGCGCCATATACGGAACTGGAAGAGGCAAAAACAAAATGCTTTACCCCGGTATGCCGGCATCCTTCAAGGATATTGACAAACCCGACAATATTAGTGTCAACATAAGAGTGTGGATTCTCCAGGGAGTAACGAACCCCTGCCTGTGCAGCAAGATTCACCACAGCGTCAAAGCTGTATTGGGCAAAGAGCTTCTCCATCCCCGCCCGATCTTCAAGGTTGACATTAACATGGGTGAACGATGAATCCGGTGTCAATTGATCAAGACGGGCCTGTTTCAAAGCAGGGTCGTAATAGTCGTTCATGTTGTCCAGCCCGACCACGCCGGCTCCATTTTCAAGAAGCTTTTTAGACAGATGAAACCCGATAAAGCCGGCAGCGCCGGTGACTAATATATTTTTTATTTCCATAGAGAAAAATCTTTTTTATGCCTGAATTACTTTTTCATCCGCACCCGCCCGTCCGGGATAGACATTGCGCGTATCCACAATAAGCCTTGCATGCTCAAATATAAAATCATAGTCATAGGCCGTGTGGTCCGTTGCCACCAGAACACAGTCGACTGATGCCAGACTTTCCTCCGTCAATGGGGTGCTGTTCATCTCAAAAGAGTAATGGCGACTTGGTTTGATCTCAGGGATATACGGATCATTATAAATCACTTCCGCGCCTTTTGAGATTAAAAGTTCCATCAGCTTGAAAGAAGGTGACTCTCTTGGATCATCCACATCTTTTTTATATGCAATGCCCAGAAGCAGTATCTTTGAACCTTTTAAGGAGATGCCTTTTTCGTTCAGGGCATCCATGGTCCTCTGAATCACGTAATAAGGGACAGAGGTATTCACCTCTCCTGCCAACTCAATAAACTTTGTCTGGAAATCATACTCACGGGCCTTTGAGGTCAGGTAAAAGGGGTCAATAGGTATGCAGTGACCACCGAGACCGGGCCCAGGATAAAACGGCATGTATCCGAACGGCTTTGAGCTTGCAGCCTTGATCACCTCCCAGACATCTATCCCCATCCTGTGGCATAACATTTTTAACTCGTTGACAAGGGCGATATTGACACTTCTAAAAATATTCTCAAGGAGTTTTGTCAATTCCGCAATCTGGGTTGTTGAAACCGGGATCACCTCGTCGAGTGCGGTCTCATATAATTTTCGGGCCAATCGGGTAGATGTCTCATCCGTGCCGCCCACCACTTTCGGTATATTGGCTGTGGCATATTCAGGATTGCCCGGATCTTCCCTCTCAGGGGAATAGGCCAGGGCAAAATCCTTGCCCGCCAAAAGCCCTGTCGCCTCCAAGGCAGGCTGAAGCACTTCCACCGTTGTGCCCGGATATGTGGTGCTTTCCAGAATCACAAGCTGCCCTGGTCGAAGCCTCTTGGATATTGCCCTTGCCGTAGCCTCAATATACTTCAGGTCAGGTTCTCTGTTTTTTGTGAGCGGAGTCGGCACACAGATAAGCAGTGCATCAGGCTCCCCCAGTCGAGAGAATCGTGTTGTGGCATCAAAACGTTTTTTCCCTATGAAACTTGTCAGTTCATCAGAGGGAATATGCTTGATATAACTCTCTCCTTTTTCAAGTTTTTCAATCTTGTCCGGGTCCAGATCAAAACCAATCACATAAATGCCCTTTCTCAAAAAAGTAAGGCAAAGGGGCAGCCCGACATAACCGAGCCCGATCACGCCCAGTAACAGTGACTTGTCATCAATCTTGTCTTCAAGAATAGTAAGAGGTGTTGTACTCATTGTTTTTTAGTACCTTAGTGGTAATTTTCTTGTTTTTTCTGGCAGGAAATCAAAAAGGTGAAATATTTTTAAATAGTTACACGCAGCTGTTAAGGTACTTATCCAGGACCTTTAAAAATTCCAGTTTATC
>JAYEJK010000466.1:0-6989 GCA_034660535.1 Thermodesulfobacteriota bacterium
ATAATTCTTTCCTCACTTTGCATTGACGTTTTTTGCACGGACAAACAAGTTTGTCCATGCCACCCATCAGGCAGTTACAAAAAATGGTGCAAGGCTTTCCTCCCCCAAATCCGTTATAATCAGAAATAATTGATATAAACGGTGAGGTTGTTTACTGCAGGCAGGTGGAGTCAGCCATGTTTGAAAGCGGAGTCTGTTTCCTTGATATTAACGACAGGCTGACCCAAATTATTGAGTAAACCAAGAACCGTTGTAACCGCTCAGAGGTACACCATATTTTGCAGACTCCTTAAGAATGTAATCGTTCTCAGGCGCTCTCGCGGCGAATTATTATAAGTCATAATGAAACAGTATCAGTTGATTACGGTTATTCTTTCTGCAGTGATACTGACTGCGATCATCGGGTCCGCACAGAATACCCTTTCTGATCCATATGCGATTTTTTTGAAATACTATGACACAATCGGAGGGCTGGAAAGGCTGAAGGCGGTCAAGACCTTCTATTGTGAAGGCACAACCATTTATGACGGCCTTGACGGTACGTTTAAAGAGTGGGGGAAAAGGCCGCTCAAGTATCGGTTGGAGGAGGATTATTCCGTGATCACCCAGGTCACTGGAGATAATGGACAGTTCTCCTGGCTCAGAGACACGAATGGTAAAATCCTGATCCAGCGGGATGAGGAGACCATCAAAAGAAGAAAGATCAGGGAGCTGCTGGAAAATTTTAAACACCTGGATCCTGATTCAGATAAGTTTTCTCTGTCCTTTGAAGGCCTTCAGAGAATCGGTGAGACCCAATGTTATATTGTCAAGATGGTTAATACGATAAACCGTGACGTGACATGGAACTATTTTGATTTAAAGACCTTCTACAGGTTGAAATCCGTTACAAAGCAGCCGGACATTGAGGTGCGCACCACGTTTTCCGATTACCGCGAGACAGAAGGAATCAAACAGCCATTTTACGAGGAGTCGATAATATTTCCCAGAGACAAGAGGGAAGTTGTCCGCTTGAGCCGTTTTTTCATTAACCCTGAGATCGATCCATCCATTTTTGAACCTCCGGAAAAAGATGTCCGGGATTTCCGATTTATACATCCCGGCCTATCGGAACATATTCCGTTTCGCCTGAATGAAAACAACATATATCTGCCTGTTTGGATCAGGTCTGAAAAACGGCTCTGGCTGCTTGACAGCGGGGCCTCGATGTCGGTAATTGACGCTGATTATGCTGAAAGCCTGGGTCTTGAACCTGAGGGCGGGATCAAGGGGTATGGCTTTGGCAATAATTTTGAGCTGAGTTTTGTGACACTTCCCCCTTTTCAGGTAAAAGGCGTTCAGTTCGATCCACAGAAGGTTTATTCGTTCAAGGGGCTGTCAGCCAATTTTCATGAGCCGGATGTTGCCGGCATACTGGGTTATGATTTCCTGTCCAGGTTTGTTGTAAAAATCGACTATGCAAGACGGGAAATGTCTCTGTATGATCCTGACCGGTTCCATTATAACGGCCCTGGGGGAGTGATGGATGGTCCGCTCAAGAATAAGACGTTCAGCGTGGTGATGACGGTGGACGGGACATACTCGGGAAAATGGAGCCTTGACCTGGGTGCATTTAACACCTCATTTCATTTTCCATTTGCGTCTAAACACCATCTGCTTTTGAAAAAGGGGGTTGACCGGATCAGCGGCGGGATGGCGGATGAATATATGGAGCGAACCATTCAGTTCAAGACCTCGGACCTGGGAGGATCCGTCGTCTATGATCCGTTGATCAACGTGCCGCTTGAAAAGGGAAAGGGCGTCGGCTCAGGCGGAGAGCTTGTTGGAACGATCGGGAATTCCCTGCTGCGTCGTTTCGTGATCTATCTTGATTATGATCGTCAGCAGGTGATTTTTGAAAAGGGGAAGGATTTCGGCAAAAAATTTCCAAGGGATAAAAGCGGTCTTATAATCGGGTCAACTGAAAACGGCCTGCCCAAAATAATCTTTGTAGCGCCGGGTACTCCGGCAGAGGCGGCAGGGTTTGTCGCAGGCGATGTCATTGATTCCGTCAACGGGGTCAATGTAAAGAACTTTCCGGGAATAGTTTCCATATATGAATTACTCCGCAAAGAACCAGGCACCCGGTATACGTTTGATGTGCATCGGAATCATGGAATTGTCAGAATTAATTTGGTATTAAAGGATTTGTTTTAGGTGGAGTTATTAGCCATTAGCCATTAGCTATTAGCCATTAGCTCAAGGAGCTATCTGTTTGATTTAAACAGCTAAACAGCTAACAGCTAACAGCTAACAGCTAACGGCTAACAGCTAACAGCTCAAAAAGGAGGATAATATGGCTATGACATTTATAACCGAACAGAAGAAAACGTTTGTATTAAGCGCTATAGTATTTTTTTCACTTGTGATAAGTATAAGTTTATGTCCGGCTGGGAACCATAATTTTGAGTCAACCTCTGAAGGGATGTTGCGGGCGCTGACCGCGGGCCGGGAAAAGGGTGAAAACGGCGCCGGGTTGAGTGAAATGAATAAGAGGAAGATTGCAACGGTCAGACATCTGAGTAACCGGCCTAAGCACATCCATGCAGATGTCATTGCCTCTGACAATTCCCGCATGCAGAGCGTCAACTTAAATATCAAGTTTGATTTTGATTCCCATGTAATCCGTCCGGAATCCTACGCGCTTCTGGATGAATTGGGCGTGGCCCTGACGGATTCCAGGTTAAGGGGCAGAAAGATACTGATTATCGGACACACGGATTCAGACGGACCCACTTTGTACAATCACCGTCTGAGTTTGCGCCGGTCGCAGTCGGTAAAATCTTATTTGACCGCCAATTTTAAGATGCAGGCTGCCCGAATAGAGGTGAAAGGGCTGGGAGAAAGCTCGCCCCTGGTGGTCAATATTAATGACATCAATAAGCAGATAAACAGGCGTGTCGAGATCGCCATTTTAAATTAAGAACAAGGATGAACATATTATGATGAATGAATCTTTTTCTATTAATCAGCCTACACGTATACGTTTCGGAGTCAACGCCGTATCGGATCTTGCGGAGATGGTCAGGGAACTGGGTGGGAGCAAGGTTTTTTTTGTAGTTGATCCAGGACTCAAAGCAGCATGTTTTGCAGATATGGTTGAAGAGCCTCTTAAAGAAGCGGGAATACCATTTGAAATCTATGACAGGGTGGACCCTGAGCCGGGTCTCTCTTTGGCGGATAAAGGGGCTGAATCGGCAAAAAAAGCCGGGTCCGACTGCGTTGTCGGCGTGGGTGGCGGGTCGGCCATGGACGTGGCCAAGGCAATCAGTATCCTATTGACTAACGGCGGAAAGGCTGAAGATTATCTCGGGTTGAACAGGATCAATAAACCCGGAGTTCCCAAGATCATGATTCCGACTACGGCCGGCACAGGCGCAGAGGTCACTTTTACGGCTGTATTTATAAATGAAAAGACAAAATCCAAGGGCGGAATGAACGGGGACCCCCTTTATCCGGACGCAGCTCTCCTTGATCCGGCCTTGACCTTGACTTTGCCGCCGCACGTGACGGCCGCCACCGGAATTGACGCCTTTACACATGCACTGGAGGCTTTTGTTTCCACTCAGGCGCACACAATTTCGGACATGTATGCTGCCGAGGCCATGGATCTGATCAGTCGTAATCTGGGCAAGGCGTATGCGCATGGCGGGAATATCGAGGCCCGTTCCGCAATGATGATGGGCAGCCTGCTTGGCGGAAAGGCCCTGGCCACGGCCGGAGTCGGGCTTGTCCATGCAATGGCGTATCCTCTGGGCGGGATGTTTGGAATTGGGCATGGACTTGCAAATGCGGTCCTGCTTCCCTTTGTGGTTGAGTACAACATCATTGGAAACCCGGATAAATATATCCAGGTCGCGGAGATCATGGGTTGTGAAACCGAGGGCATGAGTGGCAGGGATGCGGCCTTTACCGCAGTGGAGGCAATCCGGGACTTAAATTATGATGTGAGGATTCCCGACAGTCTGGCAGATCTTGATATCCCACGTGAAAAGATCCCCCGGATGGCCGAGATCGCTTTGACGGTAACCAGGCCCGTGGAAAATAATCCGCGGAAACCGAGTCTGGATGATGTGATTGCAATTTATGAGACCGCATTTGACGGGTAACCGTTCAGAGGGGCCCCATATTTTGCAGACTCTTTAAGAATGTAATCGTTCTCAGGCGCTCCATATGGGCGCTAGCAGTTCGGCTCACTATATAAGTAATATGTGAGACGGGCTGATCGCACCCCAAGGGCACTTCCGTTGGGCGCGTTCAGATGGAGGGCCTGTGAACGATTACTTTGACGGTGGTTGACACACAACACAGCACAGGAGAAGGAAAATGCCGGGTTTTGAAATATTTGGCAAAGAGGAGAAACGTGAGATTCAGGACGTGCTTGATACAGGAGTTCTTTTTCGTTATGAATTTGCGGAACAGCGGAAGGGGGTCTTCAAGGTACTCTTGTTTGAGGAAAAGTTTGCCGGTTATTGCGGCGCAAAATATGCCCAGGCCGTGACATCGGGTAGCGCGGCGCTTAAGGTGGCGCTGGTCGCCCTTGGAGTGGGGCCGGGTGATGAGGTGATTACCCAGGGTTTTACCTTTGTGGCCACCTGGGAGGCCATATTTGACGCGGGCGCGGTTCCGGTGTTTGCCGAGATCGATGAGACCCTTAACATGGATCCGGCGGATCTGGAAAAAAAGATTACGGATCGCACAAAAGCGATCATTCCGGTACACATGCTGGGCGCTCCGGCAAGGATCGAAGAGATCAAAAGCATTGCCGACCGTCACGATATACCGGTGATCGAAGATACGGCCCAGGCAGCCGGATGTAGATTGAACACCAGACACTTGGGAACGTTCGGCACGTGCGGCACATTTTCATTTGACTCGGTAAAGACCATGACCACGGGCGAAGGCGGGATGATCATCACTGATGACGAGGATCTGTGGCAAAACATGTCCGAATATCATGATCACGGCCACGATCATGCCGTAAATCCCGGAGGCCGGGGAGGGGAAGGCAGGAGTTTCATCGGGTTCAACTACCGTATGATGGAGATTCAAGGCGCCATCGGACTTGCCCAGCTTGCCAAGCTTGATTACATGGTTGCGGAACAGCGGAAAAACAAGGCGGCTCTTAAGGAGGCGGCAGCCGGGATCAGAGGCGTTACATTTAGAAATATTCTTGACGAGCAGGGCGATTCAGCCACATTTCTGGCCTTTTTCATGCCTGATGCGGAAAAGGCTTTGGCGGTCAACCAGGTACTGAAGGAGAACGGGGCCGGGGCCATCTATTTTGCAGATAATACCTGGCATTATTATCCTAAATGGGAACATCTTATAGATGGTTCCACGCTTGCCCGTTCCGGATGGCCGTTCAGAGACGACGGATCCAAAAGAAAGGTCGTATACGATCCAGGGGTGTTACCGGCTTCAGCAGCAATAATAGATCGTCTGCTGGTCTATCAGGTGCCGATTATTCTGCCCGAGTCCCGACTGGAACAGATAACCGCAGCGCTTAAAAAAGCGGCGGAAATATAAAAGCCTTCTACCTCAGATACACATCAAATCGGCTTTTCTTGCCTTTTATCTCCAGTGAGGGGAATGGGCCTGAAATGGCCGGGGCCCGAGACGGTCGCTTGACCACAACACGTTTTAACGCCTTTTTAATCGCCGTCTCCAGGAGAAGCGGTGCGTCCCGATTTTCTCCTACAACAGCTCTTAATATCCGCATCTCTTTTTTTACAAGGGCGCTCTTTGTCCGCGCCGGATACATGGGGTCCAGGTATATCACGTCCGGCCGTTTTTCAGGCTTTATTCTCTTGATAAATTTTATGCTGTCATCCCGGACCAGAGTCATTCGGTCTCTTATGATTGATTTTGTGTCCGGATCAATTGCCGCGCGATTCAGACCATCCTCAAGAAGGGCGGCCAGTACGGATGAACGTTCGATCAATTGAACCCGGCAGCCGAGACATGCCAGCACGAACGCATCTTTCCCAAGCCCTGCCGTGGCATCGAGTACATTCGGAGTGAGTGCGTGTTTCAGACCCACGGCCCGGGCCAGGGGTTGCCTTCTTCCACCGCCGTGTTCCCTTCGATATCTCACCGGCCCACCTGTGAAATCGACATAGACCGGCCCCCCGGGGGCATCCGGGCCGGTCCTGCGAAGTTCCAGTCTTTCCGGAGTCAGAACCAGTAGATATTTTTTGTTTTCATAAACCCGTCCGTTTTCGACCGGTTCCAACAAGGGCAGGTCCAGGCAACGGGCTAGTCTTTCCGTTTCAATGCTTTGGGCCCGAGTTGCAGGGGCGATTGCCACCTGAACGGATGTTGACATCTTCTGAGATTCCATGTAGATATTTTGGTAAGCGATCACAGGCGCCGCATCCGGAGTCTCGCAGGCTCGCTTACCTGCACGCGATCAGGGCAACCAGCATAGGCAGGCTATAGCTGATTACCCTGATCGCGCACAGCTACAACACCTGTGAACGCTTACAGGGCAAGGGGTTTGCGATCCGGCAGGGCTTTTGCTACCCCATGATCGGTTACATATTTTGGGGTTGGTTTTAACTTCGGCCATTATAACGGTGGGCATAGCCCACCCTACAAGAGAACTAAGAATAACATGGTGGAAATATGTATTTTTTGTAGGGTGGGCTGTGCCCACCTTTGCCCAATGAAAGACTTGTGGCCGAAATTAAAACCAACCCCCATATTTTGTAATCGATTAAAAATGGCTGAAGTTAAAACCAACCCCAATATATGAATGATACCATGAAGATTATTGAGGTCTCAATATGAATAATGAGCAGGTGATTAAAAGGTAATAATAGTTTTGAAGCAAAAAATCCGGTCCAATGTTGTGGCCATCATCCCGGCGCGTTACCAGTCAAATCGTTTTCCGGGCAAGCCGCTTGCTCCGATCCTGGGGAAACCCATGATCCAGCATGTCTATGAGC
>JAYEJK010000467.1:0-6983 GCA_034660535.1 Thermodesulfobacteriota bacterium
AATATTCTTCTATTGATCGCTCCGGCTTATATCGAATACCCAGATTTTTTTATTGACAATATTGTACCCAGTTGGTTATATTCTCGGTCCTTAATCAAACTTACCTTAGAGCGGGAATAACTCAGTGGTAGAGTGCAACCTTGCCAAGGTTGAAGTCGCGAGTTCAAATCTCGTTTCCCGCTCCAGAAATTTTATGCATAATGGTTCGAACTTGTTTTGAACCTTTTTTTTTGAGCGAACCCTTAGGTCAGTTCCCTGGTGACTATCAAGATTGGTCGACAGGGATGCAGAGTCGTTGGGTCGCTTTATATTTAGGGAAAAAAATGAAGACATATCTAACTCCGGTAAAAGAAATTGACAAAAAATGGTATGTGGTTGACGCCACTGATAAAATTCTTGGAAGGCTGGCCACCGAGATCGCCACCAGGCTACGCGGCAAACACAAGCCGAATTTTTCAAATTTCATGGACACCGGGGATTTCATTATTGTTGTAAATTCTGAAAAAATCAGGCTGACCGGCAAAAAATGGTCTGACAAAATATATTATCATCACACAGGTTACATCGGCGGAATCAAACAGATATCCGCACAAAATCTTAATGAAAAAAAGCCGGGGGAACTGATCCGCAAGGCAGTCAGAGGAATGCTTCCTAAAAATTCCCTGGGACGCAACCAACTGAAAAAGCTTAAAATATATGCCGGCGCAACTCATCCCCATGAGGCGCAGCAACCCGAACCACTGGCGTTGTAACAAAAAACTGTGAACGGCTACCAACTTATAGATGGAGAGTATTATGGCTGACCAGCGTTTTTACGCAACAGGCAAAAGAAAGACCGCGGTTGCCAGAGTATGGCTTAAACCCGGTGATGGTAATTTCACTGTGAACAAGCAAACCCTGGAAGAATATTTCGGCGGCGGAAGCCCGGCCGGATTGAATACGGAAAAACCCTTTCTCATGACTGACACCGTAGACAAGTGGAATGTGATTGCCACGCTCAAGGGCGGCGGAAAATCCGCACAATGTGATGCCCTTCGTCACGGCATTGCCAAAGCCCTTATTGTAGCTGATCCCGGACATCGGCTGACGCTAAAGAAAGGAGGTCTATTGACACGCGACCCCAGAGTCAAAGAGAGAAAAAAATATGGACAAAAGGGTGCAAGGGCAAATTACCAGTTTTCAAAACGTTAATCAGCAATTTTTAGTTTTTCGTTTTTGCATCTTTTATGTCGAATTTCAGGGGAAAGTGATACTTTCATCACTCTTCCCCTATTTTTTTTGTAAGCCTTTACCAATGTTGGCGAAAATTTAGGAATGAATTTACATTAAAGAGACGGGATCATGATTAGAGTTGGAATCGTTGGGGCCTCCGGTTATACCGGGGCTGAATTGACCAGAATCTTGAGCGGTCATCCCGAGTTTGAACTGACCGTGGCCACCTCCCGTCGGAATGCGGGAATGTTGCTTTCGGACGTATATCCGAGCCTCAGAGACCGAATTGATATCAGATTCGAAGATGTGATCGTAAAGGATTTGGTTGAACGGGCGGACCTTTTTTTTATGGCTGTGCCGCATCAGACCGCCATGGCAATCGTTCCTCAGTTACTTCAGGCCGGCAAAAAGGTGGTTGACTTGAGCGCTGATTTCAGGATCAACGATGCCGGGATTTATGAAAAGTGGTATCAAACACATACGGCTCCGGAATATCTTAACGAAGCTGTCTACGGGTTGCCTGAAATTTACCGGAAAAAAATCGTTCAGGCAAGACTTACCGCCAATCCGGGCTGCTATCCCACAAGCGTAATTTTGGGAATTGCGCCGCTCTTAAAAGCAGGTGTTATAGACCCGGATACTCTGGTGGCGGATTCCAAATCAGGCGCGTCAGGAGCCGGTCGGTCTGCAACTACGGCAACGATCTTCTGCGAAGTAAATGAAGGTCTCAAGGCTTACAAGATAGGAGAGCACAGACATACTCCTGAAATTGAACAGGAGATCAGCCTTTTAAGCGGCCGGCAGGTTGTAATATCTTTCACCCCGCACATGGTTCCCATGTCCCGTGGTATTTTGAGCACAATCTATTCCAAGATGATCAAGCAATTAAGCCAGGCAGACATTTATGAGCTTTATAATGACTTCTATAAAGAGGAACCATTTGTTCGAATCTGCGACATCGGAACCTATCCGGCTACCCAGTTTGTGAGGTGCAGCAATTTCTGTGACATCGGTTTTAAACTTGATGAACGTACGGGAAGAGTCATTATCGTCTCTGCGATAGACAACCTGGTAAAAGGCGCCTCCGGCCAGGCCGTCCAGAACATGAACCTGATGTGCGGTTTCAAAGAGACCCTGGGACTTCTTTCCCTGCCCGTGTTTCCTTGATTCGCTGGAGAAAAAAATGTGAAGGCAGACCTCGTTAAATTAATAAATCTGGAAAACGTGGTTAACCATACAAGCCGAATACTTACTAAATCTGTCAACCTCTGAACCTTTGATGCGCAACATCAAAATCGTACTGGCTTATGACGGCACTAACTATGCCGGATGGCAGCGTCAGAAAAGCGTGCCCACCATTCAGGGAGTTGTTGAAGAAAAAATCGGTGTTATGACGGACGCCCCTGTTGTACTGCACGGCGCAGGCCGAACAGATGCCGGGGTACATGCTCTCGGAATGACGGCAAATTTCAAGACACATTCCGACATCCCTGCAACCGGATTTTTAAAAGGCCTGAACAGCCTGCTTCCAGAGGATATCCGGATTCTCGGTGCACAGGATACAGACCCTGATTTTCATGCACGCTACAGTGCCAAGGGCAAGGCTTACTTTTACGTCATCAACGCCGGCATGATAACTCTTCCAACCGAACGGCTTTACACCTGCGGGATTTCAAGAAACCTTGATCTCAACCGGATCAGTGCCTGCCTTAAAATTCTTATAGGAAAGCACGATTTTTCAAGTTTTGAAGCAACAGGATCCCGCGACTTATCTGGTAAAAACGGGAAAGGCGCTATTCGGGAGATTTTTTCAGCAGAATGTATCCTTAAAAACAACGATACCGGTAAAATTTTTATTGAGATATCAGGTGATGGTTTCCTGAGACACATGGTAAGGAACATTGCAGGAACACTGATTGAGGTGGGCGTTGGCAGAATGAATATCACGGATTTTAAAAAAACGCTGGATTCGAAAGATCGCTCGGCGGCAGGTCCGACAGCCCCTGCCAGGGGCCTGTTTCTAAAAAAAGTTTTTTATTGACTCATGGCTTAAGGAGAAATATGTTCAGATGTAAACGTTTACATGCCGGGGAATTCGATAAGGGTCTGGAAAGAAATAACTTGGGTAATTCCGATCCGAAATGTGTTGCAGATTTAGTCGGTTTGATATTCACGAAACCGCAAGCGTAGCAGGGCTACGGTGAGGATTTCGGGGATGTCAAACCGGCTAAAAGTGTGATACAGTTCGGAAACGGAAAATCCAAGTTATTTCTTTCCAGACCCTAAGTTCGTGCCCTTGGTGAACGATTACCTTTACAACAGGAAACGGATATGAGTCCAAATGCTATTGTTCCTTCAGAACGAGTTCAGCAAATCAAGCCGTCACCCACTCTTTCAATCAACGCCAAGGCCAAGGCTTTGAAAGCTGCCGGCGCCGATATCCTGAATTTCAGCGTCGGCGAGCCTGATTTTGATACTCCGGAACATGTTCGAGAGGCCGGTAAGGCGGCAATAGATGCCGTTTTCACGAAATACACCGCCGTGCCCGGCATACTTGAACTGAGAGAAGCCATTGCCAAACGCTTTTCAGAAGACAGGGGCTGGCAGTATGACCCGGATCAGATCCAGGTCAGCTGCGGCGGAAAACATGGCCTCTATAATATGATCCAAGCCCTTTTCAATCCAGGTGATGAGGTCCTTATCCCAACTCCCTACTGGGTTTCCTATCCCCCAATGGTGCAACTTGCCGGAGCCACGGCCGTACCCGTCCCTTTGGTGGAAAAGGATGCCTTTGACTTAGATCCCGCGATTTTTGACGAACTTATCACTGACAAAACCAGGGGCATTATCTTAAACAGCCCTTCAAATCCGACCGGGTCGATCTTTTCCGCCAAAGCGCTTGAAGCAATTGGGAAAATGGCCATTGAGAAGGGATGGGCCATTATTACGGACGACGTCTATGACACAATTGTTTATGAGGAAGGCCCTATCCCGCATATCCTTGATGTTGATCAGAAACTGAAAGAGCAGACTATCGTATTGAACGCGGTCTCTAAATCGTTTGCCATGACCGGATGGCGAATCGGATATTCAGCCGGGCCGAAACATATAATCGCAGCCATGAACAAAATCCAGAGCCAGAGCACTTCCAATCCTTCCTCAATAGCACAGAAGGCTGCGCTGGCAGCTGTTTCGGGTCCAAGGGATTTTGCAGTCGCCATGACAGAGTCCTTTCTCCCCCGCAGGGACTATATTATTAAAGAACTTCAGTCCAATCCAGGTGTTACATGCGTAACTCCAAGGGGCGCGTTTTACGCGTTTCCCAACTTTTCAGCATATTACGGCAGGTCGTTTGACGGAAAGAAAATCAGCAATTCAGTGGAAATGGCGGACTATCTTCTGGAAAAGGCGCTGCTGGCAAGCGTGCCTGGATCGGCATTCGGCGCAGACGAATACATCCGGTTTTCCTTTGCCGCCTCGATGGATACAATAAAAGAAGGGATGAAAAGATTGAAAGAGGCGTTGAACGGATTATCCTGAAGATCAACATAACACCCCTTTGCAGATCAAAATATTCTGTCAGTGTGTCCCTGAGAAGGCCGAAACAATGGGGCGCTGAAAGCAAATGAGTTATCTGAATTGCCGGGTAACAGTTTATGATCTTCAAGCATGTGACCGGCACATGGTTGTCAATAATCGTCAAAATCCAAGTCAGCGGGTTCGGCCAGAGCCCATGTCCACGAATCAATCGCTTTTTCTTTTGACATCGGCTTCTGGCCGTTTTTAGTGAAACACTGATAAACCCATTCGTTGTTGCTATCAAAAACCTTGATTAAATCCAGGCTTGGATGTCTAAACCAACCGGCATGATAATTCCCTTCCATATATTTCACTCCGTTTGATAACTTTTTTACATTCTTAAAAAAGAATGAATAGAATAATGTATATTATTACACGTAAATTCGAGTCGTTTCCATATTTTTTCCTAACCCAGATAAACTGGAATTTTTAAAGGTCTTGGACAAGTACTTTAACAGCTGCGTGTAACTATGTAAAATATATCACCTTTTTGATTTCTTACCACAAAAAACAAGAAAATTACCACTAAGGTACTAAAAAAAAGCACTGACATCAAATTTTGATGGACTCGTAAAAAGTGACTAACTGAAACATCATCCCAATGATATCAACAAGTTATAATTGGATAACGCGTCGGTTGAGTGCTTTTTGCGAAACAAACAAATTTACGGCAACAAAAACACTCTTGCAAGGATAACCAATATGAACGCCATGATAATCCAGGCAGGCCTGGGAGACATTCTTGAAAAGATAAACAACAGCGAGCGTCTATCTGTGGAGGACGGGATTAAATTATTCGAACACCCGGACCTGCTTGCGGTCGGCTATCTGGCCGACATTGTGCGGCATAGACTGAACAATGATAACGCCTATTTTATTTACAACCAGCACATCAATTATTCCAATATCTGCACCAACCTGTGCAAATTCTGTGCATTCGGCAGGGACAAGTCGTCTGACCTTGCCTATGAAATGACTGTCTCTGATGTTGAGAAAAAGGTCAAGGAAAGAATCGACGAGCCGATTACAGAAATCCACATGGTGGGAGGCATCCATCCAGATCTGCCATATTCCTATTACCTGGATATCTTGCGCTGCATCAAAAATATTCGGCCGGAAATCCATATCCAGGCCTTCACCTGCGTGGAACTGGTCCATTTGGCCGAACTTGCCGGAAAATCTCTGGCAGACACGATCAGCGAGCTGAAGGAGGCCGGCCTGGGATCAGTGCCGGGAGGAGGCGCCGAGGTATTCAGTCCCAGGGTCCGTAAGCTGACCTGCGAAAGAAAACTGCCCGGACAGGGCTGGCTAAACGCGGCAAAAACGGTACATGAACTGGGACTGAAAAGCAACGCCACCATGCTTTACGGCCACATTGAGACCATCAAGGAGCGAATGGAACATCTGGACATGCTGAGGACACTCCAGGATGAGACAAAGGGTTTCCTTGCCTATATCCCCCTGGCCTTTCATCCCAGGAATACCGAGATGTCAAGTCTGTCCGGCACCTCAGCCATAGATGACTTAAAAAATCTTGCAGTGGCCCGCTGTTTTCTGGACAATTTTCCCCACATCAAGGCATACTGGGTCATGATCGGTACAAAACTTGCCCAGGTCGCCCTTTCATTCGGCGCAGACGACGTGGACGGCACTATAAAAGAAGAGATCATCACCCACATGGCAGGGGCTGAGACCGAACAGGCCATGACTCGTGATCAACTCGTAAGAATCATCAGGGAGGCAGGAAGGGTTCCTGTGGAAAGAGACACGCTTTACAACGTGATCAGGACATATTAGAGATTCTAATTTGTAACTTGATTGTAGGGGGAAAATATATTGCCAACCCGTTTCTCTTGCCGCATATGGACAAAAAATTTCAACCTGTGCGGTTATGTATTAGGTATTAGTACCTTAGTGGTAATTTTCTTGTTTTTTATACCCCTCAAGGGGGTACTGAAATGAGTGGCAAGAAATCAAAAAGGTGAAATATTTTTAAATAGTTACACGCAGCTGTTAAGGTACTTATACCCCTCAGGGGGGTACTGAAAATAGTCCAGGACCTTTAAAAAATTCCTGATTATAACGGATTTGGGGGAGGAAAGCCTTGCACCATTTTTTGTAACTGCCTGATGGGTGGCATGGACAAACTTGTTTGTCCGTGCAAAAAACGTCAATGCAAAGTGAGGAAAGAA
>JAYEJK010000468.1:0-21232 GCA_034660535.1 Thermodesulfobacteriota bacterium
AGGTCTCGATTCCTTGGCGGTCGTCCGGAAAATGGCGGTTCAATTCATCGGTGAGCCTTTTGTATGAAAAATAGGATCGAACCTCACGGCCGCTTTCCCTGATTAAAATACGGTCATGACCGTCCGGACCAAAGGATACGGCAGTCGGCCGGGAGGAAAGGCCCAGATAGTCCCAGAGGAGACGCAGGATTTGGCCTTTGCCCAGGCCGCCTGTGTAATGAAAGCCTGTGTCAAAGGGAATGCCCTGCCGTTTGAATCGTTTCAGGGCGCCGCCGGGTTCACTGTTTTGCTCCAGAACAATAACGGATTTTCCATGCCTGGCCAGCAGGGCCGCCGCAGTGAGGCCGCTGATCCCGCTGCCGATGACCACGATATCGGTTTTAAGGTGTTGCACAATCAGTTTGATTCCGGCCAGCCTGACAGTTACGGATAATCAGGCAGCCGTTGGTGCCGCCGAATCCGGCTGCATTACACAACATTATTGAGAAATTTTGTTTAACGGTCCTGCGGACAAAATGCAGGCCCCTGGCCGCCGGGTCCGGATTTTCGAGATTCGGGTTGCCTGCGATAAAACCGCCGCGCCCCATGAGCAGACCGTAAACCACCTGGGCAGCGCCGGCCATCCAGAATTCATGGCCGGTTAGAGCCTTCAACGCTGTAACCGGAGGGGTGTCACGGCCGTCGCCGGTCTGAAACAAAGAGCAAAGAGCAACGGCCTCGGCCTTATCACCGGCCAGGGTGGATGTAGCGTGTGCCAGGACAAGATCAAGATCAGCGGTTGTCAGGCCTGCGTCGCACAACGCCATCTCCATGGCCCTGAGCAATCCTTCGCCGCTTGGTGTGACGATATGGTAGCCGTCCGATGTATTACCGTAGCCGAGAACTTCGCCGAGGATTACAGCATCGCGGTTGACCGCGGTCTGCCATTCTTCCAGGATTAAGGCGGCAGCCCCGCCGCTTGGCACCAGACCGTCGCGATCCAGGTCAAAAGGGCGGGAGGCATGCTGCGGCGCCCATTCCCGCCGTGAAAACGCGCCCAGTGTATCAAAGCTGCACATCGATTGCCAGTTGATTTCCTGTGCCCCTCCGCAGATGACGCGTTGTTGACGGCCGGTTGCAATAAGTTCTGCAGCTTGACCGATTGCCATGGCGCCGCCGGCACAGGCGCTGGAGACTGTCCATGAATGTCCGCGGATACCGAGAATAGTGCTGATATTCAACGTTATTGAGCTGTTAAGCAATCGGAAGATATGGCCGCTTCCAATAGTGCGGGTATCGCCTGCCTGGCGGAGAATGTCAACCTGTTCCACCGCAGTGGCTGCCGAGGTGTCGTTTCCGAATATGAGGCCGGTCTGCGTGTCTTCTCGTAAATCTTCAGGACCGATCCCGGCCTGTTCAAGGGCCTGCTTCACTGCGGCCCATGCCCAGAGGCCATGCTTGGGTAAGGATTTGCGCCGTTTGCGGTCCAGAACCGATCTGTCGTCAAACCCCTCGATAACTCCGCTTAGACCGCTTTGAAATCCGAGGTTCTTCCGGCTTTCAAGCAGTTTAATGCCGCAACGTTGATCCTGCAAGGTCTGTTTAACTGTGTTCCGGTCCAGGCCAAGGCAGGAGATTATACCCAGGCCGGTTATGGCGATTCTGTTTTTGCCTATACGCACTGCAGGGCTCTTTTTTTGGGTGCAATACAAAAAAGTGACAAGTTAAGGTGATAGGAAATTCCTTATGTTTTATATTGTTAAGCGGAAAATTTGGGCAGAAATTGTACTTTAGAGGCGGTTGGAGATGAAAGTTGGAGAAAGATGAGGGCAAAAGGCTCATAAACTGCAGTTCCCGTCCACACCTTCCTGATGCAATCCCGCCATGTCCGATATGGTATCCGGCGCGGCTTATATGAAGACACGTCCAAGGCCTCCCTCAGTTTTTTCAGGCGCCGCATCCGGAGTCTCGCAGACCCTTAGGGATGGGAAAGTTATTTCGTCCCCATCCCTAACCTCATCGGTAATCTTTTAGCGAAGTTCAGAGGTAATCAGAATTTTTTATATTCAGATTAGACCGTAGTCAGAGAGGACTGTCTTTAATTTGGCAATATTGGCATCACTCATTCCGGTCAGCGGCAGCCTAGGTGTGCTTGATTTGATTTTGCCCATGAGTTCCAGTGTTGTCTTTGCCGGAACCGGGTTGGTCTCGAAAAACATTGCATTCATCAGTGGGAACATCTTGTAATGGAGTTTGCGGGCATCATCGAAGGTTCCTGCCAAGGCTGCATCCATCATAGTGGCCATATCGTTCGGCGTCACGTTGGAAATCACGGAGATAACGCCGCATCCGCCTATGGCCACCTGAGTCATGCATGTGAAATCGTCGCCGGATAGAACCGAGAAATCATCCGGGCAACGTCTGATCACGTCGCTCACCTGGTTCATGCTGCCTGTAGCCTCCTTGATGCCTACAATGTTATCAACCTGTGCACAACGCGCCACGGTCGCAGGCAGCATATTCACGCTGGTCCGGCTCGGCACATTATACATGACGATCGGAATATCCACTGCCTCTGCAATGGCCTTGAAATGCTCATAGAGACCACCCTGAGTCGGCTTATTGTAATAAGGCGTTATCATAAGAGCGCCGTCTGCGCCGGCTTCTTTGGCATGCTTTGTCAATTCTATGGACTCTGCGGTGCTGTTGGAACCGGAACCGGCTATTACCGGCACCCTGTGGTTAACGGTTTTTATCGTTATTTCCACGACCCGGTGATGTTCCTCGTGGGTCAAGGTGGCCGACTCACCTGTAGTTCCGCACGGCACTATTCCGTGGGTCCCGTTTTCCAACTGGAATTCGATCAGGTCTTTTAAGCCCTGCTCATCCACTTTTCCGTCAATAAATGGTGTTACAATGGCAACAAAGGCTCCACGAAATTGTGTCATGATTTCCTCCTGTTAGGGGTTCAAGGGTTCAGGGTTCAGAGGTTCAGGGTTCAGGGGGTTACTGAAAACAGCAAAACGATTAACTGTGAACCTTGAACCTTGAATTTGACAACTTGAGATACCTCTAATTTTTGAGCGAACTATAAGGCCTCTTCTCCCAGCCGGCCTTCATAAATGAAATTCGCCGGTCCTTCTAGGAAAACTTCTTTAATTTCCGGCTGCCCGTTTACGACCTTGCCAATTGCATCAAAATGGATCAAAAGCTGATCACCGCCGGATGTGGTCACTTTGACCGGAGGGGCCACATGCCTGAGCAGGGCGGCAACGATGGCCGATGCCACGGCGCCTGTGCCGCATGCCAGGGTTTCATCCTCCACGCCGCGCTCATAGGTCCGTACATGGAGTTCATTGCCGGTAATTTGAGTAAAATTCACATTTGTGCCGGCAGGTTGAAACAGGTGATGAAAACGAACAGTACGGCCGACTTCGATAACCGGTGCGGACTTTATATTATCCGTAAAAATCACTGCATGCGGTACCCCTGTATTAAGGCTGTGAACGGTTTGAGCGGAACCGGAAATATCAACAGCAAGTCCCAATTTTAAGTCAATGGGCCGGGTCAGTCTGATTTTTACGAGGCGGCCTGTCACCTGTGCCTCGATCTCGCCCGCAAGTGTGATAAAATGCATCTTTTCCGGCGCAATTCCTTTTGCGTGGGCGAAGCGGGCAGCGCAACGAGCGCCGTTGCCGCACATCTCCGCGATGCTGCCGTCCCCATTCAAGAAGGTCCAGGAAAAATCCGCCTTTTCAGATTCTTCTATTAAAATGAGACCGTCCGCGCCGACAGAGATTTTCCTTTGGCATACGGAACGGGCGAAATCAGACAGATTGGCTTTGTCGATAAAAGGCTTGCGGTGATCAATGATAATGAAATCATTGCCTGTGCCGCTCATTTTCGAAAAAGAAACTGGAAATTTCATTCCAACCCCTGACCCCCCTGAACCTCTGAACCCTGAGCATTTACGAATTTTTCAAAAAATCCGGTATGATCTCGCCGGCGATCAGACTTTCATAGGTCTCACGTTCCCTGATTACAAAGAACTCATCCCCATTCACCAGCACCTCGGCCACTCTTGGCCTGGAATTGTAATTAGATGCCATGGAAAATCCGTATGCGCCCGCGCTCATGACTGCAATCAGATCGCCGGCATTGCAGGCAGGGATCTCCTGGTCTTTAGCCAGAAAGTCGCCGGTCTCGCAAATCGGGCCGACAACATCAACCACTTCATGAGCACGTTCGGTCTGCTCCACCGGACGGATATCATGGAATGCGTTGTACAGGCTGGGTCTGGCAAAATCATTCATTCCTGCATCAACAACCACAAATTTCTTAACCGGGCCTTTTTTGATGTATTCCACGCGTGTCACAAGGATGCCGGCATTGCCCACTATAACGCGCCCAGGTTCCAGTATCAAGGTGCAGTTAGGGCCGTTCTCATTAAGAGATTCCATTTCATGTTTGATCGCTTCCGCATACTCCCTGGGATGTGGCGGTTCTTCAGCATCGTAGATGATTCCGAGACCCCCGCCAAGGTCCAGATACGAGATGTTGATGTTGTTTTTTTTGAGCCGGCCGATAAAGTCCTTGAGCTTTCTAAAAGATTCCACAAACGGAGATATCTCCGTAAGCTGGGACCCGATATGGCAGCTTACACCGCACACATCGATGTTCGGCATTTTTTTGGCCTGTGCGTAAACCTCTTCCGCGTCCTCAATCGGGATTCCGAACTTGTTCATGGCAAGGCCCGTGGATATGTATGGGTGGGTCTTTGCGTCCACGTCAGGATTGACCCTGAAAGAGACCTGTGCCTTGATTCCCAGTCCGGAAGCGACTTTTTGGAGTTTTAGAAGTTCCTGCTCTGATTCGACATTAAATAAAAGAATTTCCGATTTCAAGGCAAAGTAAAGTTCTTGTCCGGATTTTCCTACTCCGGAGTAAACTATCCGCTTCGGATTCACGCCGGCTTTTAAGGCCCTGAAAAGCTCTCCGCCCGATACGATGTCAGCGCCACCGCCCATTCCGGCAAAGAGGCGTAATATGGACAGATTCGAGCACGATTTGACTGCAAAACAGGTAACATGGGGAGCGCCTGAAAAAGAGCCGTCAAAGGCCTCGAAATGACGCCTTAATGTGGCTGTGCTGTACAGATAAAAAGGTGTCCCGACAGCCTCGGCTATGGACGTCACGGAAACGGATTCGCAGAAAAGGGTATTGTTTCTATATTCAAAATGATTCATGTTTTTACGAATCGTGTGTTATGGGTTACGGGTTACGAATCACTGGATCAGGTTGACGATTGCTTCAGTTGAAAAAATAGACTCGTTTGGCGGTTCGGCATTGTCATAGGATGTTACGGAGTAGAACCATGTCTCCGATTCTTTCGGCGGATTTACATCAATATATACGGTTCGTGATGCGCCGGTTTCGCCGATCAGAACTGTTTCCCGTGAAGCTGCTTCACGCCTGTAGATCCTGTGCCCGGCCAGATCCTTTTCCGCAGCCGCCTCCCAGACAATCCGCATGCCGGTTTCCGTTTTTATCACAGTAATATACCGCGGGGGCGCCGGCGGCGTTAGATCCCTCGGCGCCCCGGACACGACTTTGCTCAGCTTCCCGCCGGCCCGAGTGTTATGAGTCTTAATAATCGGCCTGACCCGGTAAAAATAGATCTTTCCGTTTTCTACAGCATGGTCGGTGAATGTCGTGCCTTCCGTAGGTTCTCCTATGGGCCTGAAATCATCGCCGGTTCGGCTTCGAACCACTTGAAAAAGCATGGGGTCCATGACAGGAGAGCCGTCAAGAAGCCCTGCCGGTCTTTTCCAGGAAAGGGTCACGGCCTTATCGCCTGTTTTAATCTTAAGATCCTGTGGAGCATCCGCAGGCGTATTCCACAGGAATGAAACAATATTTGAGTCCTGGCCGGCCAGAAGCCATCCCGCCCTGGATCGCACCTTGTAAAAGTAGCGATGATTCGGTCTTAAGAGCGATTCATGGTATCCGGCCGTCACGTTTTTTTTGTCCACGATCACAGGACCGCCCTTGATTTCAAGAGGGGGCCCGAACCGGACAGGGCAATCCGGACAGTAATCTTTTTCGGGAATTGCGGCCCTGAAAAGTTCAAAGGCTCGAATTTCATGAATTCCGGCACCCCTGGTTGTTTTGGTCGGATAAGACCAGGTAAGGTTCACCCCTGTTTCGTCCAGTCTGCATCTCAAATCTTTGATCCGGGCCGGAACCGTTGCCTGGGGCGGGACAAGATCAGTCTTGTAACCGCATGAGGTAAAGACCAGGACCAGAGCGGAAAAAATCAGGCAATTAAAATATCTGTTCAGGCTGATATTCATATTTTGAGTTCCAGAGTCTCCTCTGCCTTGCTTAATGCCTGTTCCACGCTTTTTATCGAGGTACCTCCGGCGGACTGACGGCTGTCTACCGACCCCTGTATAGTCAGAAGTGAAAAGATGTCATCCTCGATCACGTCGGAAAAACCTTTCAGTTCATCAAGAGTTAATTCTGAAAGCTCCTTCCCGTTGTCCAGGCAATGTGCGACCACCCTGCCCACAATGGCGTGGGCTTTTCTGAATGGTATCTGTCTTAGAACCAGGTAGTCGGCCAGGTCCGTGGCTGTCATGAAACCCGTTTTTACTCTATTTTCAAGGAGTTCCAGGTTGAATTTCAGGTTGTCCAGGAGTTCCGTTGTAATGGCCAGAGAGTGTGAGACCGTATCAACAGTGTCAAAGATCGGTTCTTTATCTTCTTGAAGGTCCCGGTTATAAGTCAGCGGCAATCCTTTAAGTATGGTTACCAGGGAAATGAGGTTTCCTGTGACCCGGCCGCTTTTTCCGCGGATAAGCTCCGGAATGTCGGGATTTTTCTTTTGAGGCATGATACTGCTGCCCGTGCAGTAGCTGTCCGCCAGATCGACAAATGAAAACTCATCGCTGGACCAGAGTACGAGTTCCTCTGAAAGCCGACTCAGATGAATCTGGATCAGGGTGCAGGCGGATACGAATTCCACTGCAAAATCCCTGTCCCCGACCGTATCCATGCTGTTGGCCGTAATGGCCGGAAAGTCCAGTTCCCGGGCCACGAAATCACGATCTACAGGGAGACCGGTTCCTGCCAGGGCCGCTGACCCCAGAGGCATTAGATTTATCCTTTTCAGGCAGTCGGAAAGTCTTTCTCTGTCACGGCCGAACATCTCGTAATAGGCCAGCATGTGGTGAGAGACGAGCACGGGCTGCGCTCGCTGAAGGTGCGTGTAACCCGGCATGATGGCGCCCAGGTATTTACGGGCCGTCCGGACAAATGCCTTTTGAAGCCCGATCAAGAGATTTATGATTCGGCCTGTCTCTTCCCTTAAATAGAGCCTTATATCAAGCGAGATCTGGTCATTTCTGCTTCTTGCTGTGTGAAGTTTTTCTCCGGCAGGTCCGATTCTCTCAACCAGTGCCTTTTCAATATTCATGTGTATGTCTTCCAGTTCCGGCCGGAAGACAAATGCGCCGGATTCGATCTCCTTTTCAATACTGTCCAGCCCTTTCAGGATCTGATCCCGCTCCTCCCCGGTGATCAGGCCCTGGCGGGCAAGCATCCGGGCGTGGGCCCGGCTGCCGCTTATGTCATGACGGTATAACCGTGCATCAAAATGGATGGAAGCGGTAAAGGCCTCTACAGAGGCAGCAGTCTGTTCGGAAAAACGCCCTCCCCAGAGCTTGGAGGATGAAGATTTTAAGGATGAATCAACCATTCAAATAAACCTTGAACCCGGAACCATGACATTGATAAAATCAAATCTCATAGGCTGCTATTGGCAACAACCGACAACCGACAACCGACAACCGACAACTAATATTCATCATTCATAATTCATCATTCATCATTCCCGAAACGCCAGCATCTTTAATCGCAGTCCATTGAGATGGATGAACCCTGCCGCATCAGCCTGGGTGTAAACTTCGTCCTCTTCGAACGTAGCAAAACTTTCCCGGTACAGAGACTTATATGACCTGCGTCCTACAGGAATACAGTTTCCCTTGTAAAGCTTGAGTCGGACTTCGCCGCTGACGGTTTCCTGGGCCGCGTCAATGGTTTTCTGCATGAATTTCATTTCCGGCGAAAACCAGAATCCGTTGTAAATCAGTTCAGAATACCTGGGCACCAGGCTGTCCCGGATTCTCATGACCTCGCGGTCCAGCGTAATGGTTTCGAGATCCCTGTGGGCTGTGCGCAGAATAGTGCCTCCCGGCGTTTCATACACTCCGCGGGATTTCATTCCCACAAAGCGATTTTCCACCATGTCAAGGCGGCCTATACCGTTTTCCCCGCCCAGATGGTTGAGTCCGGCCATAAGCGCAACAGGTTCGAGGCGTTCTCCGTCAATGGCCACCGGGTTTCCGCGTTCAAACTCTATGTGGACGTATGTGGGCGTGTCAGGGGCTGATTCAGGTGACCGTGTCAGCTTGAACATGCTCTCTTCCGG
The DNA here is from genome assembly GCA_034660535.1 of Thermodesulfobacteriota bacterium. Classification (GTDB taxonomy): domain Bacteria; phylum Desulfobacterota; class Desulfobulbia; order Desulfobulbales; family DAOVYS01; genus DAOVYS01. Next base: position 8,471 of record JAYEJK010000468.1, read on the forward strand.
CTCATGCCAGGGATCTTCAAGGATTCCACCCTCAAAACTGATGTGAAGCAGGTTTTCATCGGAACTGTAAGGCTTTTCCTTTGTTACCGGGATCGGGATCGAATGTTTTTCAGCATAGTCGATCAGTTTTGTCCTGGAATTTAAATCCCAGATCCGCCATGGCGCAATAATGTTCAACTGCGGATTTAAAGCCATGTAAGTCATTTCGAATCGGACCTGATCATTCCCCTTGCCGGTCGCCCCATGGCTGACCGTGTCAGCGCCCTCCGTCTTGGCGACAGCCGCCTGTTCCCCGGCAATCAGGGGTCTGGCAAGGGACGTGCCCAGAAGGTACGAACCCTCATAAATAGCGTTTGCCCGGAATGCCGGAAAGATGTAGTCCTTGACAAAACTCTCCTTGAGATCTGAAATAATAACCTTTTCAGCGCCTGTTGCAAGGCCCTTTTCGCGGACTTGGTCCCAGTTCTCTTCCTGCCCGACATCAGCCACAAATGCTATGACCGGGCACTGATATTGCTCTATGAGCCATTTCAGGATTACTGAAGTATCAAGTCCGCCTGAATAGGCTAATACGATTTTTTTAACAGCCGGCATGTTTTAAAATCCAGAAGTCGGAATCCGGAATCCGGGAATGGTTTGGATTTCGGCTTCCGGGTTGTGTTGAATTATTGGTCAGGCAACCTGAGCAATTACGATATAAATCTTTCCAGGATTGCCTTGTGAATGTGAAGCTTGTTTTCCGCCTGGTCAAATGCCGCACACTGTGGGCCTTCCAAGACCTCGTCTGTGATCTCTTCGCCCCTGTGGGCCGGGAGGCAGTGAAGCACAATAGTCTTTGGCCCTGCTTTTTTAAGCAGTTCGCTGTTGACCTGGTAGGGCTGAAAAATTTTATCCCTTTGATTTTTTTCATCTTCCTGGCCCATGCTTGTCCATACGTCCGAGTTGATCACATCGGCATTCCGAACCGCTTCAACAGGATCGCTTGTCACGGTGATGGGCCTGGCGGCCTCGGCCCGGGCCTCGCTTAAAAGCGCCTGGTCCGGTTCAAAGCCTTCCGGGCAGGCGAGAATCAGTTCAAACCCGATTCTGCTTGCAGCCTGGATCCATGAGTTTGCCATATTGTTGCCGTCACCTACCCATGCGATTTTCAGTTTCTCTATCGGCCCTTTGAATTCGATTACGGTCTGGATGTCGCTCAGGATCTGGCACGGGTGATGGCTGTTCGTCAGGCCGTTTATCACGGGTATCGAAGAGTAGCGGGCCAGTTCATCGATGATTTCCTGCCCAAATGTTCTGACCACAATACCATCTACGTACCTGGCCATTACCCTGGCCATGTCCTTTAAGGGTTCGTTTCTGGCGAGCTGAGTATCTCTTCCGGAAAGGTATATGACCTGCCCGCCCAGTCCGTACATTGCGGCCTCGAAAGATACACGGGTGCGGGTTGAAGGTTTTTCAAAGATCATTCCAATGATCTTACCGGCCAGTTGCTGATGGCGCACCCTGTCCCCGGCATCCTTTTTAAGTTCGGCGGCCCGTTTGACCAAGGCCGATAGTTCCTCTCCCTTGAAATCAAAAAGTGTCAGGAAATGGTCCGGCATGACGCGCTCTCTTGTTTTTAATTGTTATTTTGCCCAAAAAGCAGGGCCCTATAATTATTGTTGAGCCAAACTGGAATTTGTACAAAATAATATGTTTGTTTGCAAAGAAATTCGTAACCGCGTGTTCAAAGTTTCAGCCATTTGTTGGGTTTCGCCTTATTCTCAAAAATATCGAAATGTCTGAGATTCCAGCGTAGGTTGGGTTGAGGGACGAAACCCAACAAAAAAAGTCGGCTTAACCACAACCTACGATTATTGAAACGGCCGAAGTTAAAACTAACCCCAAATTATTCAGCCCGGTGGCGGTCCATTTCCGCCAGGATCAGGTTCAGAGCCTCGATCAAGGTGTCAATTTCTTCACGGCTTACCACAAGAGGTGGAATGAACCGGAGTACCGCGTTGCCGGCGAAATTGATGAGGATGCCCCGCTCGAAACATTTGTTGACAATGGCTGTGCCGAGCTGAACGCCGGCAGGGGTGAGAACCAGACCCAGAATCAGCCCCTGACCACGGACTCCCTGGGCCAGGCCGGGATACCGCTCCACCAGAGTCATAAGTTTTCCCGAAAGGTATTCGCCCTTGCTCCGGACTTCGTCAAGAAACCGGCCTGTCAGCATGGTTTTCAGAGTTGCAACCGCAGCTGCACAGACCACGGGATTCCCGCCAAAGGTTGAGGCATGAGTGCCAGGCCCGAAGGCTGCGGCGATGGATTCTGTTGTCAGCATGGCGCCTATGGGCAGGCCGTTTGCCAGAGCCTTTGCCAGTGTCATGATATCAGGCGTGACCCCAAGCTGTTCGTAAGCAAAAAGAGTGCCTGTCCGTCCCATTCCAACCTGAATCTCGTCAAATATAAGAAGCAGGTTTTTTTCATCACACAGCTTCCTGATGCCATGTATATAATCTTTGTCAAGCGGACGGACGCCTCCCTCGCCCTGGAGCGGTTCGCACATGATTGCACAGGTTTCAGGCTTGATCATCTTCTCTAATGAGTTAAGGTCTCCAAACGGAGCATGACGAAATCCTTCGGGCAGGGGTTCAAAATCCTTGTGGAATTTCGCCTGGCCGGTTGCAGCCAGCGTCGCTAAAGTCCGTCCATGGAATGATCCTTCCAGGGAGATGATCTCAAAACGACCCTTGCCGCTCTGTTTTCTTGCAAGCTTGATGGCCGCCTCATTTGCCTCGGCCCCGCTGTTGGCAAGAAAAATTCTGTCGGCAAACGAGTTCTCCACAAGGAGCCGGGCCAGCTCGGTCTGCGGGCCGGTGTAATAGAGATTTGACACATGGACCAGCTTTTCGGCCTGTTCGCAGATTGCTTTGGTCACCAAAGGAAAAGAGTGGCCAAGGCTGCAGACGGCAATACCCGCCACGAAATCTAAGTATTCCCGTCCATCCTCACCCTTTAGCACACATCCTTTTCCTTCTGTCATGACATCCGGGTACCGGACATATGTTTCCATAAAAAGAGCGTTGTTTTTTTCCATGATTGCCTGACTATTATTCATTTCGTCACCGTTCAGAGAGGTCCCCTGCTTAGGGCTCAAGTAAAAATAACTTGTACATCTTCCATCTCATCTTCAGGTCGGATCGGCCCAATCCGACCTAAATCTGAGCGCAATATTGTCCAACTTATTTTTACTTGAGCCCTTAGGGCGAACCCTTTTTAGCAGACTCCTCCGTATGTAATCATTCACAGGTGCCTGTGAATGATAAGGGTCTGGAAAGAAATAACTTGGGTAATTCCGATCCGAAATGTGTTGCAGATTTAGTCGGTTTGATATTCACGAAACCGCAAGCGTAGCAGGGCTACGGTGAGGATTTCGGGGATGTCAAACCGGCTAAAGGTGTGATACAGTTCGGAAACGGAAAATCCAAGTTATTTCTTTCCAGACCCTAACTTCATTTCAGTATCTCCGTGCCGATCCCCTGACGGGTAAACATCTCAAGCAGGATTGCGTGTTTTGCCCGGCCGTCGATGATGTGGGCCTTGGCCACGCCGCCGGTACTCTTGCCGTCCGGATCGTTTGGAAATTCGCCGTAAAGGGCCTTCTGGCAGCACCTGATTTTGGGAATCATACCGCCTGCTATTGTCTCTGATTCGATCAGCCGGTCCGCCTCCTTGCTGGTCATTGAGGCGATCAGGTTGTTGTCCTGGTCCAGTACACCCTCCACGTCCGTAAGCAGGATGAGCTTGCTCGCGTTCAGACGGGAGGCCACTGCGCCTGCAACAAGATCTGCATTGATATTATACGATCGTCCGTCTTCACCCACTCCCACGGGTGCAATGACCGGGATAAAACCTTGAGTGTCCATGGCGACCAGGATTTCGGGATTGACTTGGATTACCTCGCCTACTCGGCCCAGATCGATGATCTCAGGCGGCATGTCTTTTGCCTGATTTTTAAGGAGTGTCAGCTTTTTTGCCTTGATCAAATCACCATCCCGTCCGGACAGGCCCACAGCCTTGCCGCCGTGGTAGTTGACAAGACCTACGATTTCCTTGTTTACTTTACCCACGAGCACCATTTCGACCACGTCCATGGTCTCCCGATCCGTAACCCTCATTCCCTGGACATAGCTTGACCGGATGTTCAGCTTTTCAAGAAGTTCGTTTATCTGAGGCCCACCCCCATGAACAACTACCGGATTTATCCCTATGTATTTCATGAGGATGATATCAAGGGCAAAGTCCCTTTTCAGGTCGTCATCAATCATGGCATGACCGCCATATTTTATGACCATGGTTTTTTTGTAGAACTCCTTGATATACGGGAGTGATTCAATAAGAATCTCGGCCTTTTCAACACCTTTTTTCATGATTGACAAACACCTGTTTAGAGTTTGGAAGAAATAACACATTCATATTAATGGCAGTGTGATAAGATGTAAAGAAGATGTTAATAAATGGGAATTTTTTTCATTTTTATCAACCTGCGATAAAGAAAATGCTGAACGGTCTTTACAATTTCAAACACACAAAGTAAAATGAGAATAAGCAAATTGTACGAAAACAAAGCTGGTTAGGGGGCAAGTAACAAAATTGGTAAAAGTAATGCAATTTTCATACCTTCGGATATTCGGCTTCATGATTCCGGCCCTCCTTTTTTTAGGGGTCTATAATTACAGTTCAGCAGCAAACCCTGATACGCCCATTCACATCGAGGCTGACCGGATGGAATCCAACAGCTCAAAGAATATTGTGGAATTTACCGGCAACGTGGAGGCTAAACAGGGAGACCTGGTAATCAACGCCGACAAAATGACAGTTTATTATCAAAAATCAAACGCCAAAAAAAAATCCTCCTCCGCGAATTCGCAGAAAATCAAGAAAATAATCGCCGATAGCAATGTCACAATCGCAAGAGGAGAGTTGTCCGCAGCCGGAGACAGGGCTGAATTCAGCGCCAGCAATAATAAGGTAACACTTATCGGAAACACCAGGGTCTGGCAGGATAACAACCTGGTCACCGGCAATATGATAGAAATCGACCTGGATACCGGAACAAGCATAGTGGAGCGTAGCAAAAACAAAGGAGAGCGTGTCAAGGGCATCTTTTATCCAGGCTCGGGCGGCAATCCCGGGAAACAGGAGTGATGGACGGAAAGGCAAACAGCAGTAGTGTTTTGGAAGTCCGTGACATTGTTAAGCTGTACAGGAAGCGGCGTGTTGTGGACGGAGTCGGAATAAGGGTTTTGACCGGCGCTGTCGTAGGTCTTCTCGGCCCCAACGGAGCCGGAAAAACAACATCATTTTATATTATTGCCGGATTTGTCAGCCCGAATGAGGGATCGGTCCTGCTGGACGGTAATGATATCACATCCCTCCCGATACACAAGAGGGCGCTTAAAGGAATTTCATATCTGGCCCAGGAGCCGTCTATTTTTAAAAAATTGACCGTGGAAGAGAATGTAAGGATAATCCTTGAACCGCTGGGATTATCAAGATCGGAAATCGCCCGGCGGATAGACCAACTGCTTCTGGACCTGAAAATTCAGCACCTGGCTGGAAACAGCGCATATTCCCTGTCTGGTGGAGAACGGCGCAGGGTCGAGATCATGAGGACTTTGGCTGTCAATCCGCGTTTCATCCTTTTAGACGAACCTTTTGCCGGAATAGATCCGCTGGCAGTGGCAGACCTTCAGAAGATTATCCTCCAACTGAAAGAAAAAGGACTTGGAATTCTGATCTCGGACCATAATGTACGGGAAACTCTTACTGTCTGCGATTATGCTTATATAATGAACAACGGCCGGATCTTGGCAAAAGGTACTGCTGATGAGATCATTGGAAGCGAAGAAGTGCGGAAAATGTATCTTGGAGAAGAGTTCAGCATGTAAGAGGAACGTCTATTGATTTTAGCGATTGGAATTATTCAGGTAGCAGAATCGTTACCTAAAACAAAAAATTCATCATTCATCATTCATCATTCATCATTCGTTACAGGATAACGGGATGGGATTCGAATTTAAACAACAGCTACAGCTTAAATTGACCCAGCAGCTGGTTATGACGCCCCAGTTGCAACAGGCGATCAAGTTGCTTCAGCTCTCCATGCTGGAACTTACCCAGACGGTGGAGCAGGAACTTGAGGAAAACCCTGTGCTTGAAGTGGCCGGGACTGCCGGGGAGTCGGAAGAGGAGACACCTCCCGAAGATGTCCTCCATGCAGAACAGACTGAAATGGGTCCTGAAGTAGCCAAGGCCGTGGATGTCGACCTTGAAGGCGGTTCATCCATCTCTGAAATCGACTGGAATGACTATGCCAATGAATATGAGACAGCCCCTGTCTCGGTTCCTAAAGAAAACGTGCTTACGGTATCAGGGGGACCGGACCAGCGGACGAAAAAGCCGAATCTTCAAGCCCACCTGCAATGGCAGCTCAGTCTTTCTGATGTGACCGACGAAGAGGAGAAAGTCGGCCAGTACATTATCGGGAACCTGAATATTGACGGCTTTCTTGAGGTGGACGAAGAAAACATCATTGAGGAAACCGGTTGCGATCCGCATATCGCGCAAAGGATGATCGCGAAAATCAGGGAAATGGATCCCCCAGGCATTGGGGCTGTCACGGTACAGGACTCTTTAGCGCTTCAGCTCGATCGGCTGAACCTGGGTAATTCCCTTGCGTCTATTATTGTAAAGAAATATTTAAACAGGCTTGAAACCAAGAACTACGCAGCCATTGCTAAGGAGACCCATCAGCCGGTTGATGCCGTGCTCGCCGCACTCAGAGTTATCATGGGCCTGTCGCCCTATCCCGGCAGGCCTTACAATGACGAGGAACCACATTACATCCTTCCCGACGTATACGTTTATAAAGTTGATGATGAATACGTAATCATGCTGAACGACGACGGGCTTCCTCAACTGCGTGTAAACCCATTTTACAGGGATATCTTGAGAAACAAGACAAAAACCCCTGACGCGACAAGGGAATATGTCCAGTCAAAAATGAAGTCAGCCATCTGGCTGATCAAGAGCATTCAGCAGCGCCAGCGCACCATTTACAGAGTTGTGGAGAGCCTTGTAAAATTCCAGAAAGAATTCCTGGAAAAAGGGGTGACCCATCTTGCCCCCTTGGTTCTCAGGGATGTGGCCGAGGACTTAGGCATGCATGAATCGACCATCAGCCGGGTTACCACTAACAAGTTTGTGCACACTCCCCAAGGCATATTTGAACTCAAGTACTTTTTTAAATCCTCTATTAAAAGATATGACGGAGATGATGTTTCATCTGAAAGCGTGAAGCAGAGAATTCGACAGCTCATTGGGTCTGAGAGCCATGAGAAACCATACAGTGACCGGACCATTGTCGATATCCTGGAAGATGAGGAGATCAAGCTGGCAAGGCGCACAGTGGCGAAATACCGGGAGCAGATGAATATTTTGTCATCCAAGTACAGAAAGCGGCCCAAGCTGGACTGATGAACGTTTGCATAATTGGTATATGAATTGACCTGCAGAATTTGTGACGCAAAAATCATGCCGTTTCTTGCGGCCAGGACAAAGGCGGAAGTCCTTAAAGAGTTAGCTGAAGTCGCTGCTTCGGAATATCCGGGTCTTAAAGTCGACGACATCGTCAGTGTGCTTCAGGAAAGGGAGCATCTGGGCACAACGGGTAAAGGCGGCGGTTTTGCCATTCCCCATGGAAAGATCAAGGGCCTTGAAAAAATCTTCATCTGTTTCGGAAGAAGTGTTGACGGCGTACTCTTTGACGCACTAGACAGAAAGTCTGTTTATTTTTTTTTCTTTTTATTGGCCCCTGAAGAAGAGTCAGAGCCGTATTTGGAATGCCTTGCCCGTCTGACCCGTTTTCTGAACAATTCTTATATCAGGACCATGTTGATGAATGCCGCAGGCGAATCCGAATGCAGGGAAATCCTTGAGAGAAGCGAGTGAGAGGTTCAGAGGTGAATTTTATAGTAATGAAGCAAATTGAGACTCAATTCGTTGTATAATTACAAGATGTTAGATCAACTTAAAAAATTTAGATTGTGATAGAAGTGCCAAGCCGGAAAACTGAATTGCATAAAACCAAGGCCGTAATCATTACGGGATTATCCGGGGCCGGCAAGAACACGGCATTAAAGGTATTCGAGGATATCGGATATTACTGTGTGGACAATCTACCTCTTTTTCTACTCTCCGACTTCCTGGACAAGAAGTCCGGCAGACTTGCCCTGGTCATGGATGCGAGGGATGAATCCTTTCTCTCCTCATTTGATAAGGTTTTTTTAAAATTTAAAGAAAAGTCCTGTAATCTTGAAATTCTTTTTCTTGAGGCGGATGAATCTGCTTTGATCAGGCGTTTCAGCCAGACGCGGCGGCCCCATCCCATGGCTTCCCAGGGGCCCCTTAAAGAAGGCATAGCCAGAGAGCGCAGCGTGCTGTCTGCCCTGAGAGAAAAGGCGGACAGGATTATTGACACCTCCATATTAAGCCCCCATAAATTACGGGATGAGATCATCAAATACTATTCCCGTGAGCAAAGGCAGGACCGACTTCGTGTAAGCCTGGTTTCCTTCGGCTTCAAGTATGGTCTGCCCGCTGACGCAGACATGGTCTTTGACGTCCGTTTTCTCCCAAACCCCTATTTTGAACAGGAACTGAAATACGGTACAGGACTTGAACCCCGAGTAGCCTCATTTGTGCTGGAGAATGATCATGCCGTCACGTTCATGACCCGGATCAGCGAGATGCTTACATTTCTAATTCCGCAATATAGAGAGGAAGGGAAAGTGTATCTTACAATATGTGTCGGATGCACGGGCGGAAAACACCGCTCCGTTGCCCTGGTGGAAAAACTGACGGGAATGCTCCAAGAGATCGGTGAAAGCGCCTCGGTCAGTCACCGGGATATTGCCAGGGAATGACCGACAGAGTGTTTTAAACCTCTTTGTGAACGTTTAGTACCTTAGGGTCTGGAAAGAAATAACTTGGATTTTCCGTTTCCGAACTGTATCACACCTTTAGCCGGTTTGACATCCCCGAAATCCTCACCGTAGCCCTGCTACGCTTGCGGTTTCGTGAATATCAAACCGACTAAATCTGCAACACATTTCGGATCGGAATTACCCAAGTTATTTCTTTCCAGACCCTTAGTGGTGATTTTCTTGTTTTTTATACCCCTCAAGGGGGTACTGAAAATAGTCCAGGACCTTTAAAAAATTCCAGTTTATCCGGGTTAGGGATGGGGTCTAAATGTGGAAGTTATTTCCTTCCCATCCCTTACGTTCTTGACATGGGTTTTAAAGTGATTTATTATGCCCGTTTTTCCGGTGAATAGAAGTCGATCTGCGGGCAGAATTTATCCGGCTGTAATTTACCTGAATAATTAGATATATTGCCTTTAGGAGAGTTAACTTGGCGAATCATAAATCAGCATTAAAGAGGAATAGACAGAGCAAATTGCGCCGGGCCGGCAACCGGGCAACCAAGTCCAAGGTTGGAAAGACGATAAGGGCTGTCTCTGAGGCCATTGAGGAGAATTCCGTGGAAGGAGCGCGGGATGCCTTGAAATCAGCCGTACCGGCGATTCAGAAGGCAGCGTCAAAAGGTGTCTACCACAGGAAGACGGCCTCCAGGAAGGTGTCCCGGTTGACCAAGCGCGTAAATGCCTTTGCCCTTGCCCTTGAATCGGCTGTTTAAGGGCTCAAATTCACCTGGGGAGATCGTAAGGGTCTGGAAAGAAATAACTTGGGTAATTCCGATCCGAAATGTGTTGCAGATTTAGTCGGTTTGATATTCACGAAACCGCAAGCGTAGCAGGGCTACGGTGAGGATTTCGGGGATGTCAAACCGGCTAAAGGTGTGATACAGTTCGGAAACGGAAAATCCAAGTTATTTCTTTCCAGACCCTAAGAGTTCACCAGCATTACATCCGGAGTCTCGCGGACTCATTTCTAAGATTTGTAACAAGCGGCAATAACATAGTTTTTTGCGAATCCGTTTTTATACTTGGTTAACGTTTACGGTAGATTTTTTCAACGGCGTAGTGTGTTGTTTGAGGCGAACGTCTCCACCTTGAAAATTATGGTAAATAAAAATTGAAGCCATGTTGTGCCGGACAGGTACGCATGGCTTTTTTTTTGGGGCGGAGGGATTTGTCTTCCGGTTATTCCGGGATGGTAACCGTTCAGAGGTACCCCCATATTTTGCAGATTCCTTAAGAATGTAATCGTTCTCAGGCGCTCTATATGGGCGCTAGCAGTTCGGCTCACTATATAAGTAATATGTGAGACGGGCTGATCTCGTTCAGATGGAGGGCCTGTGAACGATTACCCGGGATGTGGCATATTAAATCATGAGAAACAAAAGTATGTATCAGCCATCTTTGACGGAATTCGGGGAGTTGGCAAAGAGAGCCGGACTGATTCCTGTATCCCGGGAGATTATTGCTGATCTGGATACTCCGCTTACCGTCTTTGCCAAAGTAGCAGGCAGTGAATCTCATGCATTTTTACTAGAGAGCCTTGAGGGCGGAGAAAAATGGGGAAGGTATTCGTTTATCGGGCTTGATCCCATTGCCACTCTCGATAGTCGGGGAGAACGAATCAAAATCCGCAGGGGAAAAGAGTGGAGCAACGTCCAGGGAGATCCCATCGAAGAGCTGAAAAAACTTCTGTCATCTTTCGATGTCTGCAGTGACACGGATGTTCTCCCACGTTTCTTTGGGGGCGCTGTAGGCTTTCTGGGTTATGACATGGTCAGGTTCATGGAAAGGCTCCCTGAAACAAACCCGGTGCAAGACGAATTCCCTGACAGTTCGTTTATGATTCCCCGCATGGTACTGATATACGACAACCTCAAGCAGGTCCTGACAATAGTAAACTGCGTCGTGATTCAGGATGGTGGTGATTCCGCAGACTGTTATCAAACGGCGCTTGAGCAGATTGACGAGATTGTCGAACGTCTTAAGGATCCGCTGCCGTATAATTTCATAAACCGGGATGGCGATGAACTCAAACATGAGTTTTCCTCCAACATGGCCGAGGAGGAGTTCAAGTCCATTGTTGAGCGGGCAAAGGAATATATCGTAGCCGGCGATATTATCCAGGTAGTGTTGTCCCAAAGATTTCATACCGTCTCGTCCATTCCGCCTTTTTCTCTGTACCGGGCGCTCAGGCACATAAATCCGAGCCCGTACATGTTTTATCTGAAAATGGGCGACATTATTCAGATCGGTTCTTCCCCGGAGATCCTGGTTCGGTTGGAACAGGAGGATATTGAGCTTCGCCCCATTGCCGGTACCAGGCCGCGCGGCGAAACGCCTGAAGAAGATATCGCTCTTGAAAAGGAACTGCTCCTCGATCCCAAGGAATGTGCAGAGCATCTGATGCTTGTGGATCTTGGACGAAATGACGTCGGCAGGGTGGCCCGGCATGGATCTGTCGAGGTACGTGATTTGCTTGTTGTTGAACGGTACAGCCATGTGATGCATATAGTCTCCGGAGTGCACGGACGGTTGGCTGAAGGCATGGACCAGTTTGACGTTTTAAGGGCTTGTTTCCCTGCCGGAACCGTGACCGGTGCGCCAAAGGTCAGGGCCATGGAGATCATCGAGGAACTGGAGTCGGAGCGACGTGGGCCGTATGCCGGCGCTGTCGGATATTTCGGGTTCTCCGGGAACATGGATTTTTGTATCACGATCCGAACATTCGTGCAGAAGGGCAATGATCTGTTCGTCCAGGCCGGCGCCGGAATCGTTGCTGATTCTGATCCTGATAAAGAATATGAGGAGACCCTGAACAAGGCCAGGGGTTTAAAAAGGGCGGTCGAACTTGCGGAAAAAGGTTTATAACACCCTGAGTGCATCATGATTGTAATAATTGATAATTACGATTCGTTTACCTACAACCTCGTCCAGACCATCGGCGGAATGGGGGCGAGACTGGAGGTGTTCAGGAACGACCAGGTTGACATTGCGGCAATCAGCGCCCTTAAACCGGATCGGCTGCTGATTTCTCCAGGGCCGTGCACTCCTGAAAAGGCTGGAATTTCCATAGAGGCCATTAAATATTTCGGCGATAAGATTCCTGTCCTTGGTGTCTGCCTTGGGCATCAGTCCGTCGGCGAGGCCTTTGGAGGGAAAACCGTTCGGGCAGGAAGGATCATGCATGGGAAAACAAGCCCGGTCTCTCATGATAACATGGGCGTTTTCACAGGTCTTCCGAGTCCCTTTGATGCCATGAGGTATCATTCGCTGGTTATCAGTGAAGACGATCTTCCGGAGTGTCTTATGATTACTGCCAGGACTGATATCGGTGAACTTATGGGAGTCAGACATCGGTCGCTGGCCGTAGAAGGTGTGCAGTTTCATCCTGAGTCCATAATGACTCCTGACGGCCCGGCTTTACTGAAAAATTTTATAGATCCGGATTATCCGGGTATGTTGAGATAACGCGGATAAGGGTTCGGCCCATAAGGAGGCTGGAAAAATGATTAAAGATGCCATTGGCAAGATAGTTGCAGGTGTGGATCTTAGCGAGGAGGAGATGATCGGTGTCATGAACATGATCATGACCGGCGAGGCTACAGAGGCGCAGATCGGCGCCTTTATTACTGCTCTCAGGCTGAAAGGTGAAACCATTGACGAAATTACCGGGGCCGCACGCGTCATGCGTGAAAAGGCAACAAAAATTGATGCTGTTGCCGATGGGGAGA
>JAYEJK010000468.1:21332-23325 GCA_034660535.1 Thermodesulfobacteriota bacterium
GAGGCGCAGATCGGCGCCTTTATTACTGCTCTCAGGCTGAAAGGTGAAACCATTGACGAAATTACCGGGGCCGCACGCGTCATGCGTGAAAAGGCAACAAAAATTGATGCTGTTGCCGATGGGGAGATTCTGGTTGACACATGCGGAACAGGGGGTGACGCCAGCTCCACATTTAATGTGTCCACAACCGCCGCATTCGTGGTTGCAGGGTCAGGCCTGCCGGTCGCTAAGCACGGGAACCGGTCAATATCAAGTAAATGCGGCAGCGCAGATGTTCTTGAGGCTCTGGGCGTAGATCTAAGTCTCAGTCCCGACCGGATCGGCCGGTGCATTCGTGATGTGGGGATTGGTTTCATGTTTGCACCAATGCTCCACGGCGCCATGAAATACGCAATCGGCCCCAGGCGTGAAATCGGGATCAGGACAATTTTTAACGTGCTTGGTCCCCTGACGAATCCTGCAGGCGCAAATATTCAGGTCATGGGAGTATATGACCCGGATTTGACCGGCAAACTTGCCGGTGTCCTGGGCAGGCTCGGTGCAAAACGGGCGCTCGTAGTCTGCGGGGCCGGCAACATGGATGAGATCACCGTGACCGGGGAAACACTGGTTGCGGATGTAGTGGATGGATCGATTTCGACATATTCCATCAAACCCGGTGATGTGGGTTTGTCCGAGGCTTCTCTTTCCGATATTGCCGGAGGAGAAACAGCGGATGCTTCGGCCGAGCAGCTTAAGAGTGTGCTTCATGGCGAAGATGGCCCGCGTCTGGATATAGTTCTGATGAATGCAGGCGCCGCCATTATGGCGGCAGGCAAAGCAGCCGACCTGAAGGCAGGCGTGGAAATGTCCCGTGAGATCGTAAAATCCGGGGCTGCAATGAAAAAACTTGATGCCCTTGTCGCTTATTGTAAAAATGGGTAAATATTCGTCAGCACTCCACAGGAAGGCGATCAGGCTGCCCAGCATACCAAAGTATAGCTGATCAGCCTGATCGCCTCCCTGTGAAGCGCTGCCAAACATTTACTTTTTTGGTGGTTTTAGCTATTTTCCGGCATCAAGCCGAATATTTGTAAAAATGCTCCCAATTCTCGATAAAATCGTAGAACACAAAAAGGATGAGGTTGAAATTCTTTTGGCCGGTGGGTATTCAGAACCTGGTGCGCCGGTTGATCCTCCTCGAGGTTTTCAAAAATCGCTTACTCAAAATTTAAAAGGTATGTCCATCATAGCCGAGGCTAAGAAGGCCTCTCCTTCAAAGGGACTGATCTGTTCGGATTTTGATCCGGTCAGAATTGCCCGAAATTACAAAGAGGGAGGGGCCCAGGCCATGTCGGTGCTCACTGACGAAATTTTTTTTAAGGGCTCTTTAGAATACATTCCCCTGGTCAGACAGGCCGTTGATCTGCCGGTTCTGCGCAAGGATTTCATTATCCATGAAATACAGATCAGGCAGTCCAGGGTATACGGCGCTGATGCGATCCTCCTTATTGCGGCAATTCTCGATCCGGTTCAAATTAAGGATTATTTGGCCATTGCTGCCGGATTGGGGATGGACGTGCTCGTGGAGGTGCATGTTGAACAGGAAGTTGAAACGGCCCTTGAAGCAGGAAGCAGCCTGATCGGTATCAACAACCGGAATTTAAAGAATTTTACAGTGGATCTCGGCACGACTTTGCGCCTTAAAAAAGAGATTCCTTCCGAGATTCCGGTTGTGAGCGAATCCGGCATTCGGACTAACGATGATATCGTGCAGCTCGCCGATTACGGCGTGACTGCGGTGCTCGTGGGGGAGACCCTGATGCGGGAGACTGATCAGGCGCAAGCATTGAGAAAGCTGATGGCGTGGTGACAGGTTACGTCTGGCTTAGTATGGAGGTAAAATGAGCGTCCGAACGCGGATCAAGGTTTGCGGAATGACAAATATGACTGAGGCGACCGGTGCGGTGGCAGCCGGTGTTGATGCTCTGGGATTCATTTTTGTAAAGCAGAG
>JAYEJK010000469.1:0-6955 GCA_034660535.1 Thermodesulfobacteriota bacterium
GTTATTTCTTTCCAGACCCTTAGATTGTTTGAAACCTAAAATCAAGATATCGGATATTTACAAACAATATGACTGCGCCGGGTCAGGAATCGAATTTTGAATCGTTTCCTTGGACTTCGAAAAGGGCGTCCACGAATTCATTAGGGTCAAAGTCTCGAAGGTCTTCCATCTTCTCGCCGATGCCGATGAATCGGATAGGAATGCTGAATTCGTGACAGACGTTGACAACTATTCCTCCCTTTGCCGTTCCGTCGAGCTTGGTCAGAGTAATGCCGGTAATGTCCACTGCCTCGCAGAAAAGCCGGGCCTGTGAAATGCCGTTCTGGCCGGTTGTTGCATCCAGAACGAGCATTACCTCATGGGGCGCGCCTGGAAGTTTCTTGCCTATTACCCGCTTGATCTTTTTGAGTTCTTCCATGAGATTGACTTTTGTATGCAGACGACCGGCCGTGTCCATGATAATTACATCAAAATCGCGATTAGTCGCAAAATCAATTGCATCATAGACAACAGAAGAAGGATCCGCCCCGCTCTCCTGGGAAACCACATTCACTCCGACCCGCTCACCCAAGATCTGCAACTGTTCAACCGCCGCTGCCCTGAATGTGTCGCCGGCGACCAGCAGTACGCTCTGGCCGGAATTAACAAATTTGTGTGCCATCTTGCCGATGGTTGTCGTCTTGCCGACGCCATTTACGCCGACAACCATGATCACGAACGGACCGGATTCCGGCATGACAAGTTCGGCAGGTTTATCCGCATTCAAAAGGTAACTTAAAATCCTTTCCTTGATCGCATCCTTCAAGGCTGCCGGATCACTTAACTCCTTTCTCGCAACACGGGTCCTGGCCTCATCGATAAGATCCCTGGCCGTTCTGACTCCCAGGTCAGCCGTAATCAAAATCTCCTCAAGGTCATCTAAAAGCTCATCATCAATTACCCGCTTGCCTAAAAAAAGCTCGTCAACGCGTCTTACAAAAGAATCCCTTGTCTTGGAAAGCCCCTCCCTGAGACGCTGGAACATACTTTTTCCAACAGCAGGTTCCTCCTGCACTGCTTCCGGTTCTTCAGCATCGGGTTGAACCTCATCCTCCACGACCTCCACTTCTTCGGGCGGAGA
This sequence comes from Thermodesulfobacteriota bacterium, assembly GCA_034660535.1. Taxonomy (GTDB): domain Bacteria; phylum Desulfobacterota; class Desulfobulbia; order Desulfobulbales; family DAOVYS01; genus DAOVYS01. The sequence goes on from JAYEJK010000469.1 coordinate 1,121, forward strand.
TACGGCATCCGGTGTCACCACTTCCGGTTCAGATTCAACCGGCTCTTCCTGCACTGCCTCCGGTTCTTCAGTATAGGGTTGAACCTCATCCTCCTCCACCTTCACTTCTTCAGGCGGAGATACGGCATCCGGTGTCACTTCCGGTTCAGATTCAACCGGCTCTTCAGCCTTATCTGTCTCTATGGAAGGCGCTTCAGGTTCCGCACCCGTCTCCTGAACAACCTGAGTAATTTCTTCAGGTGAAGGAACTTCTTCTTTCTTTTTTCCTAACCCAAGTTTCTTTAATTTCTTTTTAAACCAGCCAAGCATATTTACTCCAGATTATGACAATTCCTGATTACGTGAGCATAGGGCTTAAAAAGGCCTCCAGCCATCCAAGGCCGACCACTGCCCAGAATACGGTCTCCAGACAAAACTCCAACCTGGGCCCCTGGACGAGATGACCATTCCTGTATAAATAGGTCAAGCCGATAAGATAAAGTATCCCCGGGATCAGCCAGAACCCGACATAGGTCATCCAGCCTGCAAAAGGGAACAGCAAAAGCATCAGAACAAGAAAAAGCGTGATGTAGTGAAGCAGCGTGATTGTTCTTTTCTCGCCTATGAAAACAGGCAGTGTCTCTTTTCCCATGATCCGGTCACCCTGCACCTCGAATACATCAAAAAGCGCGTTTCTGACAAATACAAGAAGCAGAATAAAAAGAAATGCACCCACAGTTGAAGGATTTGAAAACGAAATCTTATCCCAGGAAGGAATCAGCACAATGACGAAAGCCCATGCCATTGCAACAAACAGTGTCTTTGATCCCGGGATCTCCTTCAGCCGGCGCACCTTCACCACCTGAGAAATGAATTTCGGAATAAAACGAACGCTGTAAAGGATACCAAAGAGGCTCATGCAGAAAATTATGAGAAAATGGTACATTCCCTGCCTGAAAGCCATGAACAGAACGCTCACAAGGGTCAAAACCGTGAGAAAAAAAAGGGAACCCTGGTGACGGTTGAGAAACTGCTCTTTAACAGGATCATTGAATTTTTTTGACTTCTGATCCATAAAACGATTCAGGTTGTGCATGGCAAACAGATATCCGAAGGCAATAAAAAAATGTTCCGCGCCGGTCTCGATGCCCTGCAGCGCGGCACATGTATAAACAAGGAAACCTCCGGCAAGGCTCACGTAAGTGCTGGTTGAAAGAAGCAGCCGCAAAGACCTGTAAAGAAAAGGCCGTATAAACCCTTCATCACGTCCGGGTATTGATTCCAACATCCGCACGACTCTGTTGATCATCCAGGTGGGCGTGGATGCGCCCGCAGTGACGCCCACAGTATCAAACTCAGCAAGCTCGGACACTTCCAGGTCTTCTTCGGTTTCTACAAAAAAAACCTTACGTCCCATTCCCTCGGCAATTTCGGCAAGCCTTTTGCTGTTAGCGCTGAACCGCCCTCCAACTACGATTACAGCTTGAACCATGCGGCAGAGATTTCGCACTTCCTCCTGACGTTTGTGAGTCGAATCGCAAATGGTGTTAAAGACCCGGCCGCCCGGAAAACGGTCTGTGACCATCCGGCTTATTGCGTCAAATGATTCTTCATCCTGGGTGGTCTGGCTGACGATGATGTAAGGTCCCGACAATTCGAGTTCGCCGACATCTTCCTTGTTGCTGACCACGAATGCCGACGGCCCGGCAAATCCCATCAACCCTTCAACCTCGGCATGGTTGCGATCCCCGATAATAACGGTTGCATATCCGCGGGCCCTGTATTTTTTTATAATGGCCTGCACCTTGACCACGCGCGGACAAGTGGCATCCTTCACCCGTGCCCCGGACTCCAGCAACCTCTCCTTCATGAAAGGCGAAATCCCGTGGGCCCTGATTATTACTGTGCCGGAAATCCTGTCAGGTATATCATTTAGGACCGTCACTCCCTGGTCGGAAAGCATGGCCAGCACCTGGGGGTTATGAATCAACGGTCCGAAAGTGGCAATACTGCTCTCTTCCTTATGGACTAAATCCAGTGTGGTCTCGACAGCGCGGCGAACTCCCATGCAAAAGCCGGCTTTTCTGGCAAGAATTACTTTCATGATGAAGTTTTTAGCTATTAGCTATTAGTTATCAATTAGCCGTTAGTTAGCTAAAAGCTAATAGCTAACAGCTTTTTAAAGAACGATTTTGGTAATGTTAAACATTATGACCACACTTTGCAACTTGCTTCTCCACCCCCTGTTCAGCAGGTCCGGGAGTAAACGATCACAGGCGCCGCATTTTATCTTTCCTTGCCTTTTATGCATACAAATGATAAAAATTATCACATTCTTCATTTATTTTTGATCCGACGAATCCCTGACCCGGATAAACTGGAAAATTTTTAAAGGTCCCGGACTATTTTCAGTACCCCCCTGAGCAGCGTACATCAAGGAAAACAAAAAAATACTGAACCTGTTGAAAAATATCGAAAAATTTTCGTTTTTTTCAGATGATGACCTGCTATCATTTCTTGATCTGGGAAAACTTATAAAATATGACCCCGGCGAGATAATTATCAGGGAAGGGGATTACGGCCAATGGATATACTTCCTCATCTCCGGCAAAGTCGAAATAATCAAGGCCGGCAAACCTATTGATATCCTGGCCAGAAGCGGCGACCTCTTCGGGGAAATGGGTGTAGTGGACGATTCTCCAAGGAGCGCCACCATTCAGGCTGTGACTAAAACGCTCGTGCTCAGTGTCGATGCCTCATTGATATACAATGAACCCGTAAGGCAGCCCATGGCCTTCAGTTACACTATATTCCGGTTCTTTGCCGAGGTCCTGGCGGAACGTCTGAGATACACGACCCAGGAAAACGTAAAATTAAAAAAGGGGGTTGGGGGATTTGACCCTGGCTGAAAATCCCCCTTTTTCTAGGGGGGGACTTTTTCGGAGAAGTCCTTAAGTTAATGACATTTGTAATTAATAATTCTAGATTCGTAATTCCCATTGCCCGTGGCAAAGTACCTCATGAGGCTTGAAATTTGCCTTATAACTCATTGCCTGAACGTTTTCTATCCAGTAGCCGAGATAGACATAACTGATCCCCTGCCTCCGGCAAAAATCAATAATATTGAGAATGTTGAATGTACCCGGACTGCGGCCGCTTTCATCCGGATCAAAGAAAAAATAAACTCCATTTAACCATTTATTGCCCACATCAACAACAGCCACACCGATCAGCCGACCCTTGGTTCGATACCTGATTTCATAAGTCCGAGTGCATGAATTTAAAAAAAAACCATTGTAATAGTCCTCGGCCGCATTGTCGGCCCTGGGATACCTGGAACTAAAAAACCGGTTTAAAAGATCAATCTTCTCATCAGTGATATGAACCGGCCCGAACTCGGCCGTCACGTCCTGATTCCGCTGAAAAACACGTTTCTGATTCCTGTTGGGCTTGAATTTCCGAGGATCGACTCGAAGCGAGACGCAGCCTTTACATTCAGGGCAGGCTATGTTGTAAAGGCTGTTTCCATTTCTTCGGAATCCGGCAAAAAGAAAAGATCCCATTATCGGATCCGGCAGACCGGCAAAGAGTGCCTGCCTGTAGACAGCGGTAAAGCCCAGACCGTAGGGACACTCCACCGGAATATCTACAAAATATTGTAAGATGCCGGCCGGTAACCGGCTGACCCCTATATTTTTTTCCTCGTCATGTACTGTCATGTTCATAAGCGTTCACCGTAAGCGTTCACAGGCGCCGCATCTGCACGCGATCAGGGCAACCAGCATAGGTTGGGCTATAGCTGATTGCCCTGATCACGCACAGCTACAGCACCTGTGAACGCTTACGGGGCAAGGGGGTTACGATCCGGAAGGACTTTTGCTAACCCATTATCGGTTACCGTTCACCATCTGTAAGAGAAGTTGAAAACACTGCGAAAAATACTTTTTGCGAATGCATATTAACCTTCATTTATGAAAATAACACTCATTGCACTTAACGCACGATACACGCACTCCTGCCCGGCGCTGTTTTACGTCCGCAATGAACTTGAAAAACACATCTTAACACCTGACATTACTTTTTACCAGTTTACCATAAACGACCCTTATTTCTCCACCCTGGTCCGCATTTCCGAAAACCGGTCCGATTATCTATTTTTTTCCGTTTACATCTGGAACTATAATTACGTAACACGCCTGATAAACGACCTTGTCGGGATACTTCCCGACACGCGTATGGTTCTCGGAGGACCTCAGATTACATTTTTATCGAATCATGAGACGCCCTCCTCCTGCACCATAATCAGGGGTGAAATCGAGGGAGTGCCGGCCTTCTTTTACCGGGACCTTATGGGCAACCGGCTGAAACCGGAATACGTGGCCAAACCGGGCAACCATTTTCCGTCCCCATATAAAAATGAAGATTTTTCAAGAGAATTAAAAAACCGGTCCGTGTATTACGAATCATCCAGGGGATGTCCCTTTTCCTGCACCTATTGTCTTTCATCTGTTGAAAAGGGACTTTGGTGCAAAAATGTCGGCCAGGCCAAAGAGGAACTTGGTGAAATACTAAAACACTCACCCGGGATCATCCGGTTCGTGGACCGAACGTTCAATGCACATCAAGAAAGGGCGCTTAAGCTATGGCAATTTCTCTCCGCGACAGAGGGCGATACCACGTTTCACTTTGAAATCGCCCCGAACAGGTTTAACGAGGAGATGTTCAGCTTCCTTGAAACCTTGCCGCCAGGCCGGTTTCAGTTCGAAATCGGCATTCAATCCACAAATCCATTGACATTAAGCGCCATTGACAGAGCCATGGACGTAGAAACGGCTCTTGCAAATATATCAAGACTTGTTGCCCTGGACAATATACACATTCACGTGGATCTGATCCTGGGGCTGCCCCATGACGTCCCGAACACATTTGCAAAATCATTTAACGATGTATTTTCGGTTTTTCCCCATTACATCCAGATGGGACTATTAAAAATCCTGCCGGGCACGCCGATTGAACGATCCATGGAGGAATTCGAATTGGTCCGCTGTTCCCAACCCCCATACGAAATTCTTGCTACACACCGGATGAACCACAAAACCATAAGCCGCCTGTACTGGTTTGGTAAATGTGTGGAGGCATTTTTCAACAACCGGTTTTTCAGGACCTTTTTTGATTATATACGGCGAATGGAAGATGATCCTTTTGCTTTTTTTAACATTCTTCTGAAAAAATGTCTTTCCACCGGATTTTTCGAGGTTGCAAAAACACAGAAGCTAATGACGAGCCTCCTCTTTGAGCTGGCGGATAAAAGACAGGACAGGAAGCTGCTCCGTGAACTGCTCATGTTCGATTGGATCAGAAGCGGCCACCGGTTCCTGCCGGACTATTTTTTATCATCTCCTTTAGGCGAACTCCGTAATAAATTACGAAAACAACTGCCCCAGAACCTTGAACCATATTTTTCTTACAAGACCCGGGAGGAATTCTTCAAACAGGGTGTATTCATCCAAATTTCCGGACAGGCATTAAAGGAAACCGGGTTGACACACGATGTAGATGGGGGATATGTATGTTTTCTGCCCGAGACATCACCCGGCGTTCAAAAACTCCGCAAGGCCGTCCTGATTCCGGACATGACATTCAAACCGTAAACAATTCCCTTTGTCCTCGCCTGCCGGCTTTTTTCTTTTTTTTCGTCTGGATTTCATGTGCCATTTTTGCTAAGATTATCTGATTATAACGAATTTGGGGGAGGAAAGCCTTTCTTCGTTTTGTAAGTGCCTGATGGGTGGCATGGACAAACTTGTTTGTCCGTGTAAAAAACGTCAATGCGAAGTAAGGAAAGAATTATCCGGC
>JAYEJK010000470.1:0-6939 GCA_034660535.1 Thermodesulfobacteriota bacterium
CCTTAGTGGTAATTTTCTTGTTTTTTATGGCAAGAAATCAAAAAGGTTAAATATTTTTAAAATAGTTACACGCAGCTGTTAAGGTACTTATCCAGGACCTTTAAAAATTCCAGTTTATCTGGGTTAGTGCCTTAGCGGTAATTTTCTTGTTTTTTGTACCCCTCAAGGGGGTACTGAAATGAGTGGCAGAAAAACTTCGAAGTTATATGTGACGCCTGCGGTGCCGCATGTTTTAAGGCACTTATACCCCTCAGGGGGGTACTGAAAATAGTCCAGGACCTTTAAAAATTTCCAGTTTATCTGGGTTAGCAGACTGCTCCGCATGTAATCGTTCACAGGTGCTCCATATGTGCGCTAGCAGGCCGGCGAACGATAGTAAACCTATGTGAGCCGGACTGATCGCGTGCAGATGGGGTGCCTGTGGACGATTACGCCTGTTTTGCTATTTGATCCGGCCGAGCGCCTTGCTGACTTTTACGGCCTTGTCCAGCTGGAGTTTCGGTATAATTTTGCTGACTATGTCCGTCTTCATGGCCCCAAGGATTCTTGCCACGGTGGCATCTTCCATCTGGTTAAGGAGAGGCGCCACTTTGGACGGACTCATGGCGCTGTATATCTTTATCAGGTCTTTGAAAGGCTTTTTCTGAATGACCCAGAACTCATCGATTTTGTCCTGAATCTCCTGCTGGAGGGTGGTCAGGCGGATAAGCTTTTCATCCACCTCCTTTCTTATGGCATAGAGTTCAGCTTCTTTTTCTTTAATCTCTTTTTCCTTTGCCTTAATCGCTGCCTCCCTTTCCTGGAAAGAGACCGCCATTTTAATTTCTTTCTGCATCACCTTGACAGGCTTTTTCTGGGCAGCCGGGACAGGGCCTGCAAGAATGGCAAGCCCAATCCCAAAGCCTGACAGAGCAACCAGAACTCTACTCCAGCCGGACCTGATTCTCATATTACAGACCTCGTTTCATAACGCAGGAGTGCGAGTTCGTCACTTTCGTTCTGTTCTTGCCTGTGTGATTCCTTCTGAAACTTCTTAAAGTCACGGTCGCGCATGTTTTTCATGATCTTTGCGGCCCTGACTCTTTCTTCCAGTTTTTGTCTGGCCGTCTCAATTATCCGTCTCTGCGACTCGATCGTGGAGTTCCATTGCTGGGTTTCTCTCTTGTTGTTTTCAATCAAATCCTGGTAGAACCGGAACCTGGCAAAAGTCATCCTCTGCTTTTTCTTTTTCTCCAGCATGTCCGCCATTTTTATCCGACTCTCTTTCAATTTTCCGAGCCGCCTGAAATGATTATCCAAAATCATCTGCTCCCTGGCCAATTCCAGCCGGGCCTGCTCCTCCAGGTTCTTCCGGTATGTCAATATTGTTTCCAGTCTGAAATGATAGGCCATTTGTCATTCGTCACTTGTCTTAGCAATTAGTACCTTAGTGGTAATTTTCTTGTTTTTATACCCCTCAGGGGGGTACTGAAAATAGTCCAGGACCTTTAAAAATTCCAGTTTATCTGGGTTAGCTGTCAGCTATTAGCTCAATGAGCTATCTATTTGATTTTAAAAGCTAAAGGCTAATAGCTCCGGCTCTGCCAGCTTAGGAAAACAGTTCCGTCAAATCGGCGGAGCTTTCCTCTATTGAACTCCTTTCCATCACCTGCTGCCTTAAATATAAGTTCATTTTGTCTATCATTTTAATGGAATAGTCTATTTGGGCGCTGCTCCCCTTTGCATAGGCGCCGATGTTGATCAGATCCTCGGAATGGCGGTAAACGGCAAGAGTCTCCTGGAAACGGCGGGCAAAATCAACCTGTTCGGGGGACACCACATCCGTCATACATCGGCTCACACTTGTCAGGACCTCTATTGCCGGATAATGCCCACGGCTCGCCAGGTCCCTGCTTAAAACAATGTGCCCGTCAACAATTGAGCGCACTGCATCGGCAATAGGTTCGTTCATGTCGTCACCCTCCACAAGAACCGTATAGATACCGGTGATGGAGCCTTTGCCATGGCATGTGCCGGCTCGTTCCAGAAGTTTAGGTAACTGGCTGAAGACCGAGGGCGTATAGCCCCTTGAGGTCGGAGGTTCGCCGATGGCAAGCCCGACTTCCCGGCTGGACATGGCAAACCGGGTTACGGAATCCATCATGAAAACTACGTCTCGACCTTGGTCCCGGAAAAATTCGGAAATGGCTGTGGCAAGATATGCTCCTCGCAGACGGACAAGGGGCGGCTGGTCCGATGTGGCCACAACAACCACCGACCTGGCCAATCCTTCAGGGCCCAAGTCTCTTTCAATAAAGTCCCTCAATTCGCGGCCGCGCTCACCGATCAGTGCAACAACGCTGACATCAGCAGCCGTGTGCCTGGCTATCATGCCCAGGAGCACGCTTTTCCCGACTCCGGATCCGGCCAGTATACCGATACGCTGGCCCTTCCCAAGGGTAAGCAGGCCGTTTATGGCCCGAACGCCCACATCTACCGGTTCAAGGATTCGGTCCCGTTTCATGGGATTTAACGGCATGGCATAAAGCGGATAAGATTCCTCCGTCAAGAGAGGTCCCTTGCCGTCTACGGGATTGCCCAGGCCATCGATGACCCTCCCAAGGAGCGACTCGGCCACCGGGGCCCGAGCCTGCGCGTCTATCATTCGAATAAGGCTTCCCGGCTCAACCCCGCGCATCTCGCCCAAAGGCATAAGGAGAATCCGATCATCACGAAACCCGACCACTTCAGCCGGGATTCGGCTTGCGCCGCCTGAGATTTCCACTTCGCAGACGCCTCCGACAGAGATAGCGGGACCATTGCTTTCTATCACCATCCCGATAACTTGATTGACACGACCGCAGACCGAGGTCAGGGATGCATTTTTAACCGACTGAAGGCAACTGGAAAAATTCATGATCAAAAGGAATTGTCGTAAATATTCGACTTGTAACTATTTGACAGCGCTTCACAGGGAGGTGATCAGGTCGTTCGGCTATACACCGGTATGCTGAGCGGCCTGATCGCCTTCCTGTGGAGTGTGCTGCCGAATAGTTACGAATTGTCTTCGGAAAGAGATGCGTAGAATGCTTTGTCAACGGCCTTGTATAAATTCCCACGACGATTTTCCAAAGTAGAGTCCACTTCGCCGAATTCAGTGTCTAAGAGGCAGCCTCCAACTGAGATGCCGGGGTCTTCAATAAGCTGGATCTTCTTCATCCCTTCAAGCAGTTCCGGATTTTCCAGGCTTGCTTCTTTTATGCGGTTGAAGTCGTCAGGATGGAGAAGTACCTTGACTTTAGTGTTTTCAACGACAAAGTCCAATGTCTTCCTTAAGCATGTCTGAATTACACTCTTATTGACCGACACCTCGTGATTTACAAGTCGGTCTACCATTGCCTTGATAAGGGGCAGCAGATCTTCTTCATATTGTTTGTTCAAGGCTGCGCGCTGTCCCTGAATTTCCCGAAGCAGGGCATCCAGCTGACAAAATTTTTCTTTAAATTCCTCCCGGACGATTTTCCCGGCTTCCTCCTTTCCCTCGGCAAGGCCTTTTTCCCTGGCTTCCTTTGTAATTCCTGCTGCTTCATTTTTGGCGTGCTCGACCATTTCCTCACAAAGACGCTCGACCTGTTCCTGCTTATCCTTTAATGCCTGCATGGGGTCCAGGGCTCCGGCCGCATCCTCCGGGCCGGCCTGCCACAGGGCCTTAAATGAAAGAAACCCCTCTGGTTCGGGAGTCTCTTGGGTATCGGCGAATGCCGGCTCAAACTCCTCGTTTTGCATGCTCTGCACCGATCCGGACTCAGGTTTAAAACTTTTAAAAATATCAGACATATTCATAACCAATCACAGGATCAAAGCGACCAAACAACGATTATCCCCTTAACCTGTAAGCGATCACAGGTGCCGTAGATGTGCGTGATCAGGGTGACCGACTATAGTAGTCCTATGTCGGTCACCCTGATCACGCGCAGATGCGGCGCCTGTGATCGCTTACACATATTCATCGTCGCCGCCGCCGCCGGACACCAGTTGGATCTTGCCTTCCTGTTCCAGTCTCTTGGCAATCTTGATTATCGGCTGCTGCGCCGCCTCCACATCTTTAAGGCGTACCGGACCCATAATCTCCATGTCCTCTTTCAGCATTTCGACAGCCCTGGAAGACATATTCCTGAAAATGAGTTCCTTGAGTTCTTCCGACGCTGTCCTCAATGCCAGTTTGAGATCGTCAGTGCTAACCTCCTTGAGGATCGCCATAATGCCGCGATCGTCCACGTTCACGATATCCTCGAATACGAACATGAGTTTTCTGATTTCCTCGGCCAGGCTCTCGCGCTGTTCCTCCACGCCTTCGAGAACCGAGGCCTCCAGTGCGCGGTCCGCGCTGTTCAAGATTTCGGCAACCGCCTCAACACCTCCCAGTTTCTGGCCTTCCATGCCCTCCACGGACAGAAGTTCCTCTTGCAGGACCCGATCAACGTCCACCAGGATCTCGGGGCTTACCTTGTCAAGCTCCGCCATTCTCATAACCACCTCAACCTGGGTCTCTTCCTTTAGTTCGGCAAGAACGGAAGCGGCCTGTGAATGTTCAAGAACAGCCAGAACAAGAGCCACGGTCTGGGGGTGCTCGTTTCTTAAAAAATTCACAAGCACCTTCGGTTCAAGCTTTCTGGCCTTCTGGAACAGGGTCAGTTTCCAGTCGGAACGAATCTCATCCAGGATTGCGGTGGCCTTATCAGAGTTCAAGGCGGTTTTCAGCGCGTTTTCCAGCATGTCGTCACCTGATAGAAACAGGTCCGCTTCGCCGGAATCCCCCTTGAATTCGTTAAGCAACGCCGTGATATCTTCCTTGTCAACACGATCCATTTTGGACATCTGACGGCCTACGACCTTAAGTTCCTCTTCATCCAGGCGCTGGAATACCTTGGAGGTAAAATCCTCGCCCAATGTAAGAAGGAAAACGGCCGCCTTTTCAGGCCCGGTCAGGTTGTCTACGGAAGCATCTTTTCCTTTTTTCTTTATGGCCATATGTTACATCTCTTCTCTTAACCAGCGTCTTACAAGATCCGCGGCCCGGTCAGGGTCGCTCTGCGCCAGCTTGTACATACGTTCCTTATCCGTGAGTCCGGTGTGTTTCAATTTCAGATCCTCTTCTTCCTCTTCCTCTACTCCCTTCATTCCGCCACTCCGGGCTTCTGTCGTTACCTCGAATTGTTTTTTCGATAATATTCTAAAAAAAGGCCGCACTACGAAAAGCATAAACATTACCCCGATGATCAGGTAAACAAAGGGCATTGAGAACTGTTCGATCAGAGCCCGCCACTTATCCAAAGGCTCCGGCTCGGGTTCGAGCACTGAGGAGAGGGCATAGGGCATATTGACCACTTCCACCTGATCCCCCCGTTCCTCGTCGTACCCAATGGCCCTCTGGACTATCTTCTTGAACTGCTGCATTTCTTCGCGGGTTCTTGCTATATATTTTAAACTTGCATTACCATCCTTGTCAACGACCTTTTCATAGGTGCCGTCGACCATTACGGCTATTGAGAGACGCCGTACAGCGCCCGGGGCGGCCTGGGAATGTTTGGTGATCTTGCTTATCTCGTAATTTTTTGTCAGGTTGCTTCGTCTATGGCTGCTTTCCCCTGAGCCCGCGCCTCCGGCCCCGGCATAAGTGGCCAAATTACCTTTAACACCGGGAATGCCGCCTGTTGAGCCTCCCCCGCTGACATCATCCTCGGAAAGCAGTTGCTCACTTCTAATTACCTGGCCCTCAGGATCATAAATATCCTCTGTCTGTTCCAGCCGGTTGAAATCGATCTCAGCAGTCACCCGTGCCTGAACCCTGTTTATGCCTACGATCTCTTCGATCATGGATTCTGTTTTCCTGCGAAGACCGTTCTCAAGTTTTTGCTGGTATTCCAGTTGGGAGGCCGATAGGACCGCTTCCTCGCTGCCGTCCATGCGGAACAGGAGCCTGCCGGCCGTGTCAACCACTGTGATGTTATCTGACGAGAGACCCGGAACCGCGCAGGCCACCAGGTTTACAATACTCTTAACCTGATGCTGTGACAATTTTTCCCGACTTTGGAGCTTAACGCTGATCGAGGCAGTGGCGGGCTTTTCATCCTCAATAAAGACCGAGTCTTTCGGGGTGGCGATATGGACCCTTGCCTCTCTGACTTGGTGAAATTGGCGAATAGTCCTGGCAAGCTCTCCCTGAAGCGCTCTCTGATAATTCAGACGCTGAACGTAATCAGTGGTTCCGAGGCTGGTCTTATCAAAAATCTCGAATCCAACGCCGCCTCCGTGAGGAAGTCCGGCCCCTGCCAGGCTGAGTCTGGTTTCGTGAACCTTGTCGGACGGGACCATAATGGCTGTGCCGTCCTCAGAGAGTTTGTACGAAACCCTCTGGTCTTTCAGAAAGGTCACAACGTCCGCGGCATCTTCCTGTGTGAGGCCGCTGAACAGTACCTTGTGGCTCACACTGCTGTCCCTTACGACGAGACTTATAAGCCCTGCCAGCACTGCGAACACGATGGCCCCGCCAATCACTTTCTGAGACAGGGTCATCCCTTTAATGGTTGTAACAGCCTGTTGCAACATCTCTTTGGGAGTTGCCATTCACGGTCTCCTTATAGGAATTAAGAATTACGAATTAGGAATTACGAATCGTGGATGATATCATTTTAAACTACCAGCAACTCACAACATACACGCTTTTGCCCCCTGCAAGAGGGGATAAACTTCGATGTTTCTGACTTAGGGCTCAAGTAAAAATAAGTTGGACAATATTGCGCTCAGATTTAGGTCGGATTGGGCCGATTGTGAGGGTTGGTTTTAATTTCGGCCACAAGTCTTTCATTGGGCAAAGGTGGGCACAGCCCACCCTACAAAAAATACATATTTCCACCATGTTATTCTTAGTTCTCTTGTAGGGTGGGCTATGCCCACCGT
>JAYEJK010000471.1:0-6916 GCA_034660535.1 Thermodesulfobacteriota bacterium
ATGCTATGTGTGCGAAGGCGCGATATCTGTTCGGGTCGAAAAAGCAGATCAGCCGAAAGTGGTTTTAGTATTCAAAAATTGGGGGGAAATTATGTCGATTTAACTTTCTGTGAAAATCGGTGTTAAAGAAACAATACAAATAAGAGAACGACAAGCAACTGAAAAATAATTTCTAACCCAGATAAACTGGAAATTTTTAAAGGTCCTGGATAAGTACCTTAACAGTTGCGTGTAACTATTTAAAAATATTTCACCCTTTTGATTTCTTGCCATAAAAAACAAGAAAATTACCACTAAGGTACTAAATAGAGGTAAGAAAAGGTAAACCTCTGAACCCTGAACCCTGAACCTCATGAACCCTCATCTTTTTTTCTTTTTCCAGTTTCGGCTGATGATGAGCACTGTAAGGTACATTATTCCTGCAATTGCAATAATTGTCGGTCCGCTGGACAGGTTATACATATAACTCAAAGCAAGGCCGCTCCAGGTAAAGGCCATGCAGAAAAGGACTGCCAGGATCATCATCTGCCAGAGTCGTCTGGAAAAGTGTCCGGCCACTGCGGCCGGGAGTGTGAGGAGCGCTATCACCATGACAATCCCGACCATGCGTACGAGTAATACTACTGTCAGGGCAGTGAGGCACAAAAGGAGAATAAAGAAAGGGCCTACCGGGATTCCGCGTAGTTTGGCAAATTCGTCATCAAAGCAGACTGCAAGGAGTGTATTATAAAAGTAGATGGAAAGTGCCAGGACAACCACATCCAGAACAGCTACCATCCAGACATCTCTCTGTGTCAGGAGGAGAATATCTCCGAACAGGTAGCTTGATATGTCAAAATAGCCGGGTGTCAGATCCACAAATAGGAGTCCCGCAGCCATGCCGACTGCCCACAGGGCGCCGATTACCGTGTCTTCCCTTTGTGTTGAATAAAGGCTTACCATTCCGATAATTACGGCTGCAAGTATTGCGGATGCGATAGCCCCGTAAATCGGGTCAAACCATTTGAGACCCACAACGGTTTGCAGATAAAGGCCCGCCCCGATCCCTCCGAACACACAGTGGGCGATTGCGCCGGCAAGATAGCTGATCCGCCGCGTTACAACATATGTTCCGATTATTCCGAATGCGAGGCTTGCAAGAGCGCCAACATAGAGAGCAAGGCGCAGGAACTCGTTATCCGGGTCGGAAAGGGCGTTTATAAACTCAAACATGACGGTGCCCTTTTTCGCTGCACCGGTGGTCATGTCTTACCATGCGGAAATCGCCGCCATAGATATCCTTGATAATTGTACCGTTAATCTCGGTTGTGGGATGCACAACAACCTTTCGGTTTACGCAGATCACGCTTTTTACAACCTGGGACACGAAACCAACATCATGAGAGACCATAAGTATGGTCATTCGCTGATTAAGTTCCGTAAGAATTTCAAAAAACGCCTCTTCAATCTCCGAATCAACATTTGAAGTCGGTTCGTCAAGCAAAAGCAGTTCAGGTTCGCTGCACAGTGCTCTCGCAATCAGAACACGCTGCCTCTGTCCGCCGGAAAGTTCGCTGAATATACGATTTGCCGCACCTGACATCTCGACTTCTGAAAGGGCTGTCCCTGCGGCCTCCCGGTCTTTTTTGGAATAACGGCCTCCAAGGCTGAGGCCCAGCCTTCCCATGAGAACAACATCCATAACGGTCACGGGAAAATACATGTCGAGATTCGTGTGTTGCGGCATGTAGCCGATACGGAACCTCGATTTTGTCGGTGTGCGGCCGAGAACAAGTATCTCGCCTGAATCAGGTTTATAAAGCCCCAGAAGGAGTTTCAAAAGTGTAGTTTTGCCCCCGCCGTTGGGGCCCACTATTGAGGCAAATTCGCCGCGCTTAATCGTCAGGTTCACGTCTTCAAGCACAGGCCTCTCGGAAAAGGCAAATGAAACGTTTTTCAAGTCTGCGGCATGTTCCACGGCAGCGGATCTCCTTTTTGAACATAATGCCCTATGGGCAAAAACACAGAACAATTAATTTTTTCGTCATTCCGGCATGTAGTTAGCCGGAATGACGATGGTTCATCCTATGCGAATCAGCGAAACTTTGTTTTTCCGATACATGAACATGTTTCGACTTTTTGTGAATCTCTTTTTTTTACTGGAGCGCTGCGGCAATTTCCCCGGCCATTGATTCCAGGTTGTTAAGGTAATCCCTGGCAAGGGGGTCAAGTAAAACCAACTTTCCGTTGATTGCGTCTGCAATTTTTTGGGCAGCCGTCTTGTCAAACTGGGGTTGTATGAAAACAACTCGAATATCCTCCTGCCGGGCCTTTTTTATCAGCATTGCGAGATTCCTGCCCTTTGGCGCCTTTCCTTCAACTTCAATAGCTATCTGCCTTAGTCCGTAAGCATCGGTGAAATATCCCAAAACAGGATGAAAGACTAGAATATTCCCGCCTTTCACCGATGCCAGGGTTTCTTTGATCGTTTCATTTAATGCGTTTAAATCCTTTACAAATGACTCGTAATTAGCCGTGTATTCGTCTTTTCCCTCTGGATCAAGTTCAATAAGGGCGTAAAGCATGGTCTCGGCCTGCTGTTTCACAAACGATGGATTGAGCCATATATGCGGATCATTGCCGCCTTTTTCAACATGATGATGGCGTCCTTCCATCTGCCGGAGTTTGATTCCCTTGCGCGTATCAATTATGTGAAGATGCTTCATTGTGGACTGGATTTTTTTCATGAAAATATTTTCAAAAGGAACACCGATACGAAAAAAGATTTCCGCCTTTGCAAGCTTCGACATCTGCGCAGGCGTGGGCGTATACGTCGCGGGATTCTCTCCCGGATGAACAAGAACGTCGACCGAGACGCGCGAACCGCCGATCCGTTCAACAAAATATGCCTGGGGTTCAATGGATACAAAAACCGGCAATTTGTTTTGATTACCTTCTGATGCATGCAGCACGTACACAAAAACGGTTAATACAAATAGAGAGGCGAATATTAAAATTTTACAATTTTTAATCTGAGAATTCATCTCTTAGCGCTCCTTTATGTAGAAGGTAGAAGGCTTAAGCCTTCTACCTTATTGTCTTGTTTCGCATACACTCGGCCACGATTCGAATTATATCGTAATCTATCTCTTTATCAAGGGCTTCAAAAATCGGTTTGAGCCGTCCCGTGTCATTGTCTGCGGCTGCCTTTTCCACACGTGGGATGACTTTCTCATCAACCCATGGTGTCGGGTCTGTGATTCCCTCGTATTTTATGAATTCAATAAGATATGAGTTGGTGGTTGAAACGGCACGGTTAATCCTGCCCGCGGTTTCCTCAACAGATAGGCCCTCCCTGAAATATTTGAATGACTTCAGTGCTGTTATGATCGTAGCGGCGCTGTTACTCTGTTTTGCAGGAGAAACAGGTTCAGGCATGATATCCGTGGGTAATTGGTTGGCGCTGCAATAGACCGTGATACATTCCATGAACTCCGGGCCATAGTCGCTGAGTTTTTTGTCTCCCACGCCTTTTATCATTCGAAATCCTTCTTGTGTGCAAGGCCTGTATTTTGCCATGGCACGGAGGGAAACGTCGCCGAATACGACAAATGGAGGCACGTTAAGTTCTTTTGCCTTGTTTTTTCTCAAGACACGAAGTTTTTCAAACAGGCCCATGTCAACCCCTTCCCATGATTCAGCTTCAACTGACGATTTATTTCTTGTTCGGCTGTCGGATTGGGACGGGAGAGGTTTTAAGAGCCTCGGCGTTGCGTCACCCGATAGCAGCCGGCGGCCTGAAGGAGTGACGGACAGGGTGTAGTATTCACCGCTCTTTTCAAGGTAATCCTGGCTGACAAGCTGTTCAATCCAGCTTCGAATAGTTGTTCTATGTTCATTTGCCAGGATGCCCCATGTACTTAATTGATTGTGTCTGTTCTGTAAAATGCGTTTGTCGTTTGACCCTTTTAACACCAATGCAGTGTAATCGCCGCCAAATCGCTGTTTCTGCCGGATAACGCTTGAAAGGATTTTCCGGCCTACCTGAATGGGGTCATCGACCAGATCAAGCATGCCCAGGCAGACATCGCAGGCGCCGCAGGATTTGACTTCCAGTGTCTGGCCGAAATAGTTGACCAGGGCCTGATGGCGGCAGATGACGCTGTTACAGAAATTGATCATTGATTTAAGTGATTCCAAAGCCCCTTTGCGGAGCACATCTTTGTTTTGGGTGAGCATGCGCTTCCAGATATTATAGTCTCCGTTCGAGTAAAAAAGACAACACTCTGCATCCAACCCGTCCCGTCCGGCCCTGCCGCTTTCCTGTTGGTAGTTTTCAAGGGATTTGGGCATTCCCGTGTGAATGACATATCGCACATTGGATTTATCTATCCCCATTCCGAAAGCCACGGTGGCTACGATTGTCTCCACCTTTTCTTCGATAAATGCCTCCTGGTTATTTTTCCTGTTAAGGTCCGACATCCCGGCATGATAGGGCAGGGCGCTATATCCAAGTTCATTCAGGGCTCCACTGATGCGGTCCACATCCTTACGACTGATACAATAAATTATCCCGGAATCACCAGGGTGGCGGTCCATTACCCCGCGGACCTGATTCAGGATGTCTGACTTAGGTTCCACTTTGTATATCAGGTTCGGCCTGTCAAACGAACCGACCAGGATCACCGGTTTTTTCAGTCCCAGTTGATCTGCTATATCCAGACGTACCTGTTCAGTGGCGGTTGCAGTATAGGCATGGATTGCGATTCCGGAAAACTCTTTTTTGAGCATTCCCAATTTACGGTATTCAGGCCTGAAGTCATGGCCCCACTCGCTTATACAGTGCGCCTCATCAATTGCAATAAATGCTATATTTAATGTTTTGAGGAATTCGATTGTCCGGGGCTGCATCAGTTTTTCAGGCGCAATATAAACAAGCGCAAGTGATCCTGCCCGCATATCGTTAGCAACCTGTTTCCGTTCTTCATAAGACAGGGTGCTGTTGATATATGCGGCACGGATACCGCATGTTTTCAAGGCGTCAACCTGGTCTTTCATCAGCGAAATAAGGGGCGAGATGACAATTGCCGGGTTGCCCATGCAGAGCGCAGGGGCCTGAAAACATAGTGATTTGCCACCGCCCGTAGGGAGCACTACCACTGAATCACGGCCATCAAGCACGTAATTCATCGCCTCTGATTGAAGTGGCAGGAAGGAATCAAATCCCCAGTATTTTTGAAGCGCTTTATTAAGCATTTACTTTTACCCTTTACTTTTCGCCTCCGTCCGAACAGTACCACTTCTTATATTATTTTAAAAGTATGAAAAGAATTTTAAAAAGAACAAGAAAATTACTACTAAGGCACTAATAAATCTGGCATATTGTGATTTGTATATGATATGCTTCTATCTGAGGAATTCTGTAATGTCGTCATTCCGACCAAAGGTAGAAATTTTGTGCTCAGTAACTATTTGATACTATAAGGATTTTTCCCTTTGGTCAAAATAACGACTGAATGTATTCCGATTTTACGACGCTATCACGTTTGATATTATTATTATTTATGAAAAATTGGAGGAATTGCCATGACAGTTCAGGATATTGACCCCCGTTTGCCTCTGGTGCAGGATGCTGATCTTACGGACAAGCTTGTTCTGATCCGCGTTGATCACAATGTTGTGAAAAAGGGCGTAATTATTGATCCTTACCGGATAGACGCCACGATTGGCACCATTTACCATATTGTGGAGCGTGGCGGCCGGCCGATACTCATGTCTCATGTGGGCAGGCCAAAGGACAAGAAGACCGGCAGGATCAAGGTGGACGACAACACGTCCGTGAAGCCTATTGTGGAATATATTGAACGGAAACTTAATATCCGAATTGCGATCCCGGAGTTCCCGGTTGATTCGGAATTCGGAATAAGGGAGATCGACACGTCCATTAACTGGCTTATCCGGGACCTGCGCGCGCGCAGGATAGGAGGAATATATCTCCCGAATACCAGATGGTTTGCGGGTGAACAGGGCAAGGGCGAAAACAGGGAAAGATTTGCCCCGCAGCTCGCCGGCCTTGCCGATGTTTTTGTAAACGACGCTTTTGGATCATGGCAGCCCAATGCCTCTACCTGTGACGTTACCAGGTATCTGCCGAGCTTTGCCGGATTTCTGATGCAGAAGGAGCTGTTTAATCTCAAGAATGTGCTGGATCCGGCTCGGCCGTTTGTCGCGGTTGTGGCTGGAGCAAAATATGATACAAAGATCGGTCCCCTGACTGAGATTTACAAGAAGGTGGATCGTTTGCTGCTGGGCGGCGTTATTTACAATACGTTTCTGTGCGCAAAATACGACATTCGCGTGCAGGGCGTCAGTGAGGCGGATATTGAGGCTGCCAGGGCGCTTGTAAGGCAGGACCAAAAGGAGGGTAAGATCGTGGAGCTGCCTGTTGTAGTAGAGTCGGATACCCTTAAAGGCCGTGTTGAGGGTCAATACAGGCCTCAAAAAATCAGTGATTTCAAGGCTGGAGACAAGTACGGCTATTTTCTCGATGTGGCGCCTGAATCGTTTGACGTCCCGGAAGTGGCGGATGTCATTTCCTCGGCAAAGACTATTATGATAAATGCTGTAATGGGCTTTACGCCGCATTTTTTCGAGGGTTCGGAAAAGCTGGATCGTACCATAGATAAGAATCTGGAGGCGCAGAAACTGTACGGTGGCGGCGATACGCTTCAGGAATTGAAGAACTTGACTCCCGGCCTTTACCTGGCTGCCATGGATAACACCCAGTACTATTTCTTCACAGGAGGCGGTTCAGTGCTTAAGGCCGTGGAACAGGGTTCTCCTTATGGTCTTGAGCCTGTGCAGGCCTTGATGGTGAATGGCGGCAAATCGCCAAAATGAGGTTGGAAAGTTGGGGGTTGGTTTTAACTTCGGCCAT
>JAYEJK010000472.1:0-1569 GCA_034660535.1 Thermodesulfobacteriota bacterium
CAGATAAGTTTTAAAAAAATGAGGTCGAAAAGAGGGGTGTGTAAGCATTTTTTTCTTCTTCCGGCATCTGGCTGAAAAAGCAATTTCTTATCATCAAATCAAAGGTAACTACTCACAGGGCACCGCATCCGGAGTCTACGCCTACCTGTACACGATCAGGCTGGCTTACATATGACTAATACGCGGAGTTTATGCCCGAATGGGTGCCAGCCTGATCGTGCACATCTACGGCACCTGCAAGCAGTTACAGTTACGGGGATGATCGTAGTTAAGGTGCGTTCCCCGTGAGTAGTTACAATCAAAGAAGCATAACAAGTCACCGCATTTTCTTTGCCCGGAACATGATTGTTGGTCAAGAAGTTTTTCCGGAAAGGCGTAAAAAAATCCGGAAAACTGGAGAAAATAGGGTGTTTTCAGGCCTCTGTCATTTTGGCCAAAACAGACTGTATCCCTTTTGTGACAAGGGTTTGGGCGAAATTCAGCCTAGCTGGCACAGTGATTGCTTGTGTTAATGATTGAAATTACTATTTGTGATAATGTTATGATCAAATGATATTGAGCTCCATTTTCTGGAGCTACAAAAAACGAGAAGTATAAACGAGGAGAAAAAAATGAAAAAAGTAATTTTAACCGCTGTTGCTTTTGGCTTTTTGGCGTTGCCTGCTAGTGTTATGGCAATTAGTATGCCTATACCTGATACTTTTTATGATTTATCTACCGCTGATGCTTTTGGAGAATACATAGGCAAATATGATGGTAATGCTTCAGAGAGTCTGATTGAGTCACTTCTAAAAGATAAAGGATATTTAGATCCATTATGCGATCTGTCGTTAATCGGGAAAGAAGAAGGCGGCAATGACGCTCCAAATGTTAATATTCAGGGATATTATGATGCCAATGGGGATGGTTCCATAGACCCAGAGCAAAGTTTAACCCCTTTGGAGGTCGTGGAGGATCCGTTCGTTGAGGCTAATGCAGATTATGGCTATTACGGCGGCTGGGGATTAGAAAGCCCACATACCGCGTTGTACACAGTCGTAAAGGCTGGAACCGGTTTCACCATGTGGTATCAGGGGCCAGTCGCGAAGACTATGGGCTACTGGACGACTCACGGTTTATTGAATAATGGAGGCAATCAACCTCAAGTTTCACATTTCTGCGCTTTGACGTCCGATTGTGCCCCCATCCCCGAACCAGCCACCATGCTTCTCTTTGGCACCGGCCTGGCCGGCCTGGCCGGACTCAGCAGGAGAAAGAAAAAATAGTTTTTTTCGGAAAACAGGAATGATAAAAAGGCAGGGCCATGATGGCTCTGCCTTTTTTTGTTTTATGGGCTATATACTTGGCGCAAATCGAAAAAAAAAGAATGAACGTCGAACATTGAACGTCCAACATCGAATGATGAATTAAGGAAAATCTGATTAGATTCCATCCTTATTCAATGTTCAATGTTGATGGATTCGTGAAAAGTCACACTTCATCGTAACATGCTAAAATTGTTAAAAATAATAGACAAAAACATTGCCTTCGACTAGGCGTTATGGTAATATATTCCCAATATTTCAAGGG
>JAYEJK010000473.1:0-1566 GCA_034660535.1 Thermodesulfobacteriota bacterium
TTGTGAGGTTACAAAACCGCAGGACCAGCAGCGCTAATTTGAGGATTTTGTAACCTCACAATCGGCCCAAAACGGCCTGAAGATGAGATGGAAGATGTACAAGTTATTTTTACTTGAGCCCTAAGGCGCTAATAAAATGGCTGACAAAAAAACAAGAAGGCTCGCCTCAGTGGTGTGAAAACCGGATGGGTAACACTGGATTCAGGTTACGAAACCACGCAATCCGAGAAAATCATCAAGCAGTCTGTTGCCAATCTGAAAAAACACCGAATATTGATTACCCTGCTTCACAAAAGCTACCGGTCAGGCAACACCGTTCTTCTGAGCTTTAACGACCAATTTCTGCTGTTCGACAAACCACCGAACTGGTCCGGCGCCCATTCCCAGGTCAAGGTCGTGTACAGGGACAAAGCCAAATTGTTGAATTATTTCCCGGTCAAAGTGGTTTCCACTGATGATGATACCATCAAGACCCTGTGTCCCACCGAGATTTTCCAGTTGCAGCGACGAAATCTGTTCCGGGTCACTGTTCCCCGCGGCACGCTGGCAAATTTTAAACACAAGAGCTGGACGTTTGAGAAGCTGGCCCTACTAGACGTCAGCGCCGGGGGCATGCTGATCGAAACCAGGCAGAGACAGGGGCTTCCAGTCAATGGCATTATCAATAATATCTCGATTACCATCCCGGCGGACAAATCAGAGTCACCGACCGGACCGGAAAAAAGAAGCAAGCTGACAATCCGTGAAGGGAGAATCATTTGTTCATTTTTTGACAAGCGGTTGAACCGCCACTGTTATGCAATCCAATTTTTCCCAACATCGGTTGAGGAAGAAACCCTTATGAAATTTGTGCGCGGAAGGGAACTGGGGCTCTTAAGAAAGGGCCTTACATAGGGCTCGTTATCAGACCAGCCGCCACGTCACTTTCCTGGTCCGAGGGCCATCAAATTCACTGAAAAAAATCTTCTGCCACGTCCCGAGTTCCAGCCGTCCCCCCTCAACAAAAACTGTTACTGAACTGCCAAACAGGGATGCCATGATATGGGCCGGCGAATTCCCCTCCAGGTGTTGGTACGGATGGTTCATGGGTATGACTTCCCGCATGACGGACACAATGTCATCGCGTACAGCCGGATCAGCGCCTTCGTTTATAGTAAGGCCTGCGCTAGTGTGAGGATTATACAGATAGCACACTCCGTTACTGATCCCGGCCTTTGCAATTGCTTTCTCAATTTTTGCGGTTATATCGACAAATTCCATCCTCTGAGATGTAGAAACAGTGATTATTCCTTTTTTCATAATTATAAAGTAACCTTTTGATTTTGTGTAAATTTAAATTTCCGCTTTAAATTCAATTTTTTCGTTACCAAATGTTACCTCAATCACCTTATGCACTCCATGCCCTGGATTTGGCTCCTTGAATATTTTTACTTGAGCCCTTAGATAAAATTTTCAGGTCATTATTTAGGCTTACAGGAGTGCGGCGCATATCTGTCATTAAATCGGAGAAAAAGACTCTTCTTTTTTTCCTTAAATATTGAACTATTTTTGTTCTTTCCGGCTTAA
>JAYEJK010000474.1:0-1555 GCA_034660535.1 Thermodesulfobacteriota bacterium
CTCGATCCTGGTCCGGCCCGGGGCAAACCGGGTAGTTCTGAAACCGTGGGACCTGGTTGTTTCAAATAAAAAGAGGAGGCTTGATCCGGGAAATATCCAAAAGGTGATTTTCTTTCTGGTAAATCCAGGGGAAAGGCATGTGCTGTTTTTTGATAATGTGAGGCTTGAGTGAAACAAGGAATTTTCGAGATGTTTAAATTGCCTTTTTGGTAAAAAAGTGCTATTGAAAAGTTGTTTAGTTTGTAACTAAGTGGTCCCGGAAAATATCCAGACAAGGAAAAAAGTCTTTGCAGAGAGAGATAAAAATCAAGCTCGCGCAGTGGAAAGACAGGCGAGATCGAAAGCCTTTGATATTAAAGGGCGCTCGTCAGGTTGGCAAGACTTACTCTTTGAAAGAGTTTGGTAGAGAATCGTTCTCCCGAATGCATTATGTCAACTTTGAAGAGAGCGACGAGTTGCTTCATGTTTTCAAAAAAAATTTAGACCCTGAAAGGATAATACAGGAGCTTAGTTTTTTTCTGGATTCATCCATCAATCCGGAGAAAGACCTGTTAATCCTTGACGAGATTCAGGCCTGCCCGCGAGCCTTGACCAGTCTGAAATATTTTTATGAAAAATTACCAGGTTTTGCAATATGTAGCGCCGGATCACTACTGGGACTTCAGCTTGGGGAAAGTTCATTTCCTGTCGGCAAGGTTGAGTATCTGGAAATGTATCCCATGTCTTTTGCAGAATTCCTGGAAGGGGCCGGTGAAGTCCGATATTCTGAATTTCTACGCAATCTCAGTCTAAAAGATAGTATTCCGGAGATTGTCCATTCACGCCTGTGGGAGCAGTTGCGCCATTATTTTATTGTCGGCGGGTTGCCTGAAATAGTTCAAATCTATGTGGACCATAAAGATGATCCGTTCAGTGCGTTTCGGCTGGTCAGAAAGAGGCAGGCGGATCTTATTAAGGATTATCTCGGCGATATTGCAAAGCATTCCGGAAAGCAGAATGCCATGCATATTGAGCGCGTTTGGAAAAATGTCCCCGCGCAATTGGCAAGGGAGCAAAACGCGTCAGCTACCAAATTCAAATTCAAGGGCATTGTCCCTGGGCTTAAATCATATTCAAGGCTCTCCGGGGCCATTGACTGGCTGGTTGTCGCGGGACTGATCATTAAGGTTCATATTGTTAACAGCGGAGAACTCCCTTTTTCAGCATATACAACTGAGAATCGGTTTAAGCTGTTCTGTTTTGATGTCGGTATGCTGGGGGCGATCAGTCAATTGCCTGTCAAGACCATACGTGATTATGATTACGGTACCTACAAGGGATATTTTGCAGAAAATTTTATTGGGCAGGAATTTTGCTGTTCCGGTGTTGATCAGCTTTACTCCTGGAAAGAAAAGAGAGCAGAAGTTGAATTCGTGAGAGAGGTGAATGGCGATGTACTTCCGGTGGAAGTCAAATCCGGATGGGTAACCCAGGCAAAAAGCCTGAAAGTATTCGCCCAAAAATATTCTCCTCCATACAGAACCATCATGAGCGCACGAAATCTGAACATTGATCT
>JAYEJK010000475.1:0-1554 GCA_034660535.1 Thermodesulfobacteriota bacterium
CGGCAAAAGCCGGCAGCGCAATGACAGTATTTTGTGATCTACAGGGTGGTATCAATAAACGACCGGGCAACGGAGCTTTGATTTATGCCGGCTCAATCAAACACAAGTTCAACCTGTGGATTCCAGATCGGGAATCAGCGCAGGCCAGAGAAATTCTGAATTTGATCGAAAAACGATACGCCGGCCAAGGGCGTAGTTATGTTTACGTCTCCGGAAAAGCAAGCCTCTATCCTCCGAGCGAGAGGGGGAAGCCGCAAATCGAGCTTACAGGTGTCGAACAACTTTCAGATCTGCCACCCGGCGTGTAAGCATACTCGGTCGGATGGGGTTGGGCCAAGACCACTAAGAAGAGATCACTCATCCAGGCCGGAAAGACTGCTATAAATTCATAGTTGCCGAGGAAGGAAGATATACCGTCAACTTTTGACCCCTTTTCTTTTCAAGAAAATCAGGAGGAATAAATGGCGGTGAAAGATTGGCTCATAGGAACGCTTAGACCGGATGGTTATCTTAGAACAGAATCTGGGGAGATTCTACTTACCACACTTGCCAAAGGGGCACCACAGCCACCTGAGTCTGCAACATTGCCTGTGGTCGAAGAAAACTTAGGGAAAACAGCCCTGGTCCATGGGGAGCTTGCCGGCAAGATTTTCTATTCGGCACAGGTAGTGGAAACATTGCCTCGTGATGAATTTCAAGCTGGCACAGCCTTTAATTGGCGAACATGCAGGATCTCCTCGGATTGCATCGGACGGGCATCATTGTCATTAAGAGTCATTACTGCTACAGTTTTGCCCTGTCCGGTTATAAATTCCACCTCAAAGCCGTTTCCAGCTTTGTAGCAGTGTACAACAGCGCCAATGTCCCCTCGGTTGAGTCCCTGTTCAGGAAAATCCCTGGAAAGAACGACTGTGTCAAGCTCTCTTATCATTTTCATCTCCTTTCAAGTATGGCCTTTTCAAGCAGGATACGCCGTCACAAATCGTGGCCGTTGATCGTGTGGTTCGACTACCCAAACAGTACGTATCCGTGATGTGTTTCCACTGGGCGTAACGACCTCCCCCTCAACAATATACTTGGTGCCATAAATAGTGGTGATTTTTTGGCTGACCTCTTCGGACTTGGCAATCATTAGCAGAGCGTTAGCCAACTGATGAGCATTTGCTTCAGTATAGCCGAGCGACCGAAAAAATTTTGCTTTAGCCTTTCCGACAGCATGAGTTTCGGATAGCAGGTAGTTCGTAAGTTTCAGTTCCGGAATATGAGCCTGTTCGCAATTAGGAAGCATCATTTTCATAAAAAGCATCTCATGTCAAGATTCCGGCAATAGAATCTGTCGGCTGCCAGGTAGAAGCACTAATTAGTAGCTGAACGAAAACCCTCTTTTTGTCATTTTGAGCGAAGGAAAAAATCTTCAAGCTCCCGACGTAACTTTTGGTATGAAATCATTCCTCTTAACCGGGCCAGCCGACGCAAGTCATCTATAATGTACTGGGGCAGAGAAACTGAGGTTTTGAGCAACTTTAGTTTACCTCCATATCTTGGGGCAACCCC
>JAYEJK010000476.1:0-6828 GCA_034660535.1 Thermodesulfobacteriota bacterium
CACATATTACTTATATAGTGAGCCGAACTGCCAGCGCCCATATGGAGCGCCTGAGAACGATTACATTCTTAAGGAGTCTGCAAAATATGGGGCACCTCTGAACGGTTACGATAGACTTCATAGCTAATACCACAGATTTTCGGACTTTTGTCTATAATTAACTAACCCAGATAAACTGGAAATTTTAAAAGGTCCTGGACTATTTTCAGTACCCCCCTGAGGGGTATAAGTACCTTAACAGCTGCGTGTAACTATTTAAAAATATTTCACCTTTTTGATTTCCTGCCACTCATTTCAGTGCCCCCTTGAGGGGTAGAAAAAACAAGAAAATTACCACTAAGGTACTAATTGCACAGGTCGCGACATTTTGTGAAACAAGATCTGTTTAAGATATCAAATCGGATTTTTTCCAGGTAAAATAGCGCCAGAGCCGAATTTAACTTATCGTCACAAAATAATGAACAGGGACAAGCCATGAGAAAGATAACTTTTGCACTTCTTGTAATTCTCCTTGCGGCCGCAACCGGGACCGCCTCTGGTTCAGGCATTGATACTGAACTGCGCATGAAGGCATCAAAGGCGTTTTTAAACGGGAATTATCAAGATGCGCTGACCCTTTATGAGCACTGCCTTGATTCAAAGACTGATCCCGGGCAGGTGGGAGATGATCTGAAAAGCGCTGTCAGTTGCCTGGGCAGTCTCAACAGGTTCAATGAAATCGATGCTTTCCGTGAAAAGGTTGTCAATACACACGACCGGAACTGGAGGCTCTTGTGGTCTGCTGCAAAGACTTTCATGGAGGGTCCCCATTATGGGTATATTATTGCAGGCGAATTCTCCCGAGGTCATCACCGGGGAGGCGGAAAGTATGTAAATTCCTTTGAACGCGACCGCGTCAATGCAATAAGGCTAATGGAAACGGCGGCAACTCTTTTTAAGGCAGAAAGGGACGGGCGTGAATCAGGGCGGTTTTATCTTGAATTTTCCGACATGCTCATCCAGGAACGTGGGGAGAGCGGATCGTGGCGGCTTCAATACCTGACCGATCTAAAAAATCTGCCTGATTACGAGGAGGGCGGTTATTTCGGATTCCGCGGCAGGGGCCGCGCCATGGGCGCGCCGGTTGATGCGGACGGGAACCCGGTCTTGTACCGGATGCCGGAATCCTGGGACACGGCTGCGTCGGACGGCGAGCGGTGGCGGTGGTTATTAAAGCGGACGGCAGAGACCGATCCTTTAAGGAAAATCGAGACCATGAGGCGGTTTGCGAATTTTCTGTACAAATGGTTCGGGGTCCAGACCATGGCGGAATACAGCGGCCTTTACGACCGTTTTGGATCTGACGACGATTCCGGAGATGAATCAGGCACCTACGCGCTTCACACCCTTGCCGAAGACGAGACCATTGCGCGGCTCGCCACCGGAATAAAACGTTTCCACCTTCCTGATGAGTTCAATTTCATAAGGCTGTTTAAGGAAACCGGAGATAATGCCGTTCTGGCCCGGATATTCGAGAACCGGCGCCAATATGTAAAGGCTGCCCGTTATTGGAACAAGTCGCGCAGTCCGGATCGAGTGAAGCAGATCATCGGCAACTGGGGAGTATTTGAGCCTTTAAGGGCCCAGCCTGCCGGACGGGGCGGTACGGTTGATTATCGTTTCAGGAACGGTTCCAGGGTCTCTTTCACGGCCTGGCGGATCAAGACAAAACAGCTTCTCAATGATGTCAAGGAGTATATAAAATCCAACCCGCGCCGTGTTGAGTGGACCAGGGAGAATCTTGGAAACATCGGCTACCGGATCGTGCACGAGAATGAAAAAAGGTATGTCGGGAAAAAGATTGCCCGATGGTCGCTTGACCTGGTTCCCAGGCCGAACCATTTTGACAGGCGGATCACTGTAACAACGCCCCTTCAGGAGGCGGGCGCGTATCTTGTTGAGGCAAAAATGGATCACGGCAACACGAGCCGGATTATCATCTGGATAAACGATACGGTCATTGTGAAAAAGCCCCTCTCAAACAGGGCCCTCTTTTATGTGGCTGATGCGGTAACCGGCAGACCGGTCACAGACGCGAACGTGGAATTTTTCGGCTTTCGCCGGGATCGGCGTGACAAAAAATCCGGCCATGATACCACGATCAGCAATTTTGCCGAATACACGGATTCAGACGGCCAGGTGATCCTTTCAGACAATTTCAGATCAGCCGCCCGCCTTTCTTTGAAAGAGAAAAAGAGCCTTACATCGCACCAGGGTCTTTCCTCGAATATGCGGTGGCTGATAACAGCAACAACGCCGGAAGGCAGACTCGCCTATCTCGGTTTTTCGGGTATTTGGTATCAAGGATGCCGCGATCAAAGATACGACAACATAAAGGCATTTACCATAACCGACAGGCCGGTTTACAGGCCGGGCCAGACTGTTAAATTCAAATTCTGGATGCGATATGCGAGATACGATCTAAAAGACACCTCGGGATTTGCAGGCGATTCATTTACGGTACGGATTGAAAATCCCAAAGGAGAGAAGGTATTTGAAAAGGATCTTGTTGCTGACAAATGGGGCGGATTTGACCATGAATTTAAACTTGAGGACGAGGCAGCGCTGGGGAACTACCGATTGTATGTTCCGGGCCGTGGGGGCGGCCGATTCAGGGTGGAGGAATACAAAAAACCCGAATTTGAGGTCAAGGTCGAGGCCCCGTCCCGGCCGGTGGCGCCGGGCGAAACAATCACTGCAAAAATTAATGCAAAATACTATTTCGGCGCGCCTGTTATAAATGCAACAGTAAGATACAAGGTCATAAGACACAGTCACACTGCCGGGTGGTATCCGCCCGGCCCATGGGACTGGTTCTACGGTCCGGGCTACTGGTGGTATGCGTATGATTATTCCTGGTATCCGGGTTGGCGCAAATGGGGCTTAAGGCGGCCTGTTCCATGGTGGTGGGATGTACGCACAACCCCGCCTGAAGTGGTGATGGAAAACGAGGTTGAAATAGATGAAAACGGAATTGTCGAGGTAAAGATCGACACATCCGTTGCAAAGGAATTCCATCCTGATCAGGATCATCGTTACGAGATTATTGCCGAAGTGACTGATCTTTCCCGCCGCACAATCGTGGGCAAGGGCAGTGTTTTGGCGGCGCGCAGGCCCTTCAGTGTCCATGCCTGGGTCGATCGTGGTTATTATCGAACAGGCGACACCATTTCGGCGAATTTCAAGGCCCAAACCCTGGACAATAAGCCGGTCCAGGGCAGGGGGGAACTGAAACTGCTTAAGATTTCATATGACAAAGAGAACAGGCCCGTGGAGTCGGTTGTTCAGACCTGGGGTCTTGACACTGATTTAAAAGGGTCATCCCATGTCCGGATCAAGGCTGCCCTGCCTGGTCAGTACCGGTTGTCGTACACGGTCACGGATGCGAAAGAACATTCCATTGAAGGCGGATATCTTTTTGTGGTCAGGGGGCATGGATTTGACGGGACCGGGTTTTGTTTTAACGACATTGAATTGATTCCAAACAAGGCCGAATACGCGCCCGGAGAAAAGGTCAGGCTCATGATCAATACGAACCGGCCCGGCTCCTTTGTAATGCTGTTTGTCCGGCCCGTGGACGGGGTTTATTCCGTGCCCGAGATTATACGGATGAGAGGCAAGAGCGTTGAATATGAAATCGATGTGGTCAAAAAGGACATGCCCAATTTTTTTATAGAGGCAATTACCATTTCAGACGGGAGGCTTTTCACCGGGATGCGGGAGATAATCGTGCCGCCTGAAAAACGCGTGCTGAACGTGGAGGTTAAACCATCGTCTGAAAGGTTTAAGCCCGGTGAAAAGGCTGAACTGACTGTGAAACTCACCGATTTTCAGGGCCAACCGTTTGTCGGGTCCACGGTTCTCGCAGTTTATGATAAGTCAGTGGAATATATCTCCAACGGCTCCAATGTACAGGATATCAGGGCTTTTTTCTGGAAATGGCGCAGGCGTCACAATTCCCGCACAGAATCAAACCTTGACCGCATTTTCCAAAATCTCCTTAAGAAAAATGAAACCCCAATGCGCCACCTTGGCGTGTTCGGCCACCTTGTGGCGGACGAGATGGATGATATGGAAAAAGGGGAATCCACAAGCCGGATGGGCCGCGCAGGCGGCATGCTTGATGCCGCGGCGCCCATGACGGCGATGTCTGAATCACGTGGCCGGAATTTTAAAGGGATGAAAATGGAAGGTGCTGTTGAAGAACAGGAAATGAGCGGTCCTGCTTCGGATGAATCAGGAAGCGAGCTTGTTCAGCCTGACGTGCGCACGGAATTTGTTGATACCGCGTTCTGGGCAGCCGGCGTAACCACGGATAAAAAAGGTCTCGCCAGGGTCGATTTTAAGATGCCCGAGAACCTCACCGCGTGGCAAATCAAGGTCTGGGCCATGGGCCATGGAACCAGGGTGGGTGAGGCCGCTTCCGAGGTTGTTACTGCAAAGGATCTCATGGTCCGGCTCCAGGCCCCCCGGTTTTTTGTGCAAAAAGACGAGGTCGTGCTTTCCGCAAATGTTCATAATTATTTAAATGATACAAAATCCGCAAAAATGATCCTGGAACTGGATGGCCCATGTCTTGAACTCCTGGCCGGCGCCGCGCAAACGGTTCAAATAAATCCTGATAATGAAACCCGGGTGGACTGGCGTGTGGCGGTTGTCCGGCAAGGCGAGGCCGTGGTGAGGATCAAGGCGCTGACCGACGAGGAATCCGATGCCATGGAAATGCGGTTTCCCGTATATGTGCACGGTATGGACAAGATGGTGCCCTTTTGCGGCGTGATAAGACCTGAAGATGATCATTTAAGCTTTACGATCACTGTTCCTGCAGAACGGAGGCCTGACGCCTCGCGGCTTGAGATCCGCTATTCGCCCACCCTGGCAGGCGCGATGGTGGATGCCCTTCCCTACCTTGCGGATTATCCCTATGGTTGTACCGAGCAGACCCTGAATAGATTTGTGCCCACTGTGATTACGCAGAATGTCTTAAAGCGACTGGGGCTTGACCTGACTGAAATCAAGGTAAAACAGACAAACCTGAATGCGCAGGAACTTGGGAGTCACGCGGAACGGGCCGCGCAGTGGAAGCATTGGGAACAAAGCCCGGTCTTTGATGAGGATGAGGTTGTACGCATGGTCAAAAAAGGAGTCATGCGTCTTACATCCATGCAGCTTTCAGACGGGGGATGGGGGTGGTTTTCCGGCTGGGGCGAGCATTCGTCTCCACATACGACCGCAACGGTTGTCCACGGTCTTCAGATTGCAATGGAAAACAGGGTTGCAATTGTCCCGTCTGTTATGGGCCGAGGAATCGATTGGCTTGCCCGGTATCAGGATAAAGAGGTGCAAAAGATAAAAAACCACCGCAAGGACCCGAAGGTCAGGCCGTGGAAGGAACACGCGGACAATATTGACGCGTTTGTTTACAGGGTCCTTGCAGATGCAGACATTCTAAGTCCTGATATGCGCGAGTTTCTTTATGAGGATCGAAACAGGCTCTCTGTTTACGGGAAGGCATTGTACGGGCTTGGGCTTGAAAGGCAGGGTCATTTAGAAAAACTAAAGATGATCATGAAAAATATTGATCAATACCTGGTACTGGATGATGAAAATCAGACCGCGTATCTGAACCTCGGGAATGGAGGATATTGGTGGCATTGGTACGGAAGCGAAATCGAGGCGCATGCCTGCTATCTTAAGCTTCTCTGCCGCACCAACCCGCAAGGGGACAAGGCGCCCCGTCTGGTCAAGTACCTTCTTAATAACCGCAAACATGCAACCTACTGGAATTCCACGCGCGATACCGCCTATTGCATCGAGGCATTTGCAGAGTATCTTAAGGCAAGCGGCGAAGAAACGCCTGACATGACCGTTTTTATAATGATTGACAACAAAAAGATGAAACAAGTGAGGATCACGCCTGAAAATCTCTTTACGTTTGAAAACAGCCTTGTCCTTAAGGGGGAGTCCGTTACCACCGGCGCTCACACAATTGAACTTCAGCGCAAGGGCAGAGGCCCGCTCTATTTTAACGCATATCTCTCTTACTTCACATTGGAGGATTACATTACAAAGGCAGGCCTTGAAATCAAGGTGAACCGCAGGTTTTATAAATTGAACAGGATCGAAAAAAGCATCAAGACCCCGGGATCGCGTGGCCGGGCCCTGGATCAGAGGGTGGAAAAATACGAGCGCGTGCCCCTGAAAAACCTTGCAATGGTTAAAAGCGGGGACCTGGTTGAAGTCGAGATGGAGATTCTAAGCAAAAACGATTACGAATACATTGTAATCGAGGACATGAAGGCAGCCGGGTTTGAGCCGGTGGAGGTCAGAAGCGGGTACACTGCAAACGGTCTTAACGCATACATGGAGCTGCGTGACGAACGGACGGCCTTTTTCCTGCGCACACTGGCAAGGGGCCGCCACTCGATCTCCTACCGCCTTCGCGCTGAAATCCCGGGCCGATTCAGCGCCCTCCCGGCCCGGGCCCTCGGCATGTACGCCCCGGAACTCCGCGCCAACTCAGACGAGATAAAACTTATGATCCAGGATTAGGGATAATTTGGTTTTGTGAAACCTGTTTTTGAATCGAATTCCGGTGGTTGGTTCTAATTCAGAAGTACATGCTATTTTGTTAGCGTTGGCGCTCTCCCCTATTTTTCTGGGGCACAGGAGTATCCATAACTCGCGGTCATATTTATGTATTCATTGTTATGGTAAAGTAACCGCTCAAGGGAGATGACTTTTCAAAAATTGATCTCAATTTCGTTAAACTCGGGGTTTAAATAAATC